>NZ_JBBNAM010000428.1:0-2089 GCF_037994425.1 Phyllobacterium sp. | reverse complement strand
CCTCGAATATCAACTCTCCACCACACGCTGAAACCCAGCCTCATCGCGCAGATCATCCTGAGGCGACAAGCGAGGGGTCGTTGATGTCTTGGGATGAACTCCCGTCTACACCGGTCTGCAGAGCGTGATTGTCAAAGCTTGCTAGAGGCGCGACACTGGCTCTGATGATCAGCCCTCGATCCGACCGGCTGGGCCGGGTTGAAAGGGCGGAGCGGGGGCGGGTGATGACGCACCCTTTCGGCTTTAGCTTTCTCACTAGCAATTGTTCTTTTGCCGCTCGATACTCGCTGGCACTTGCGTGGCGCAGTTGGGGATCAAAGCCGCACGATGCTTCCGGAAATCAACCTGCAAGGTGATGTCGACATCGCCGCGCTGTCACCACTTCTTCGCGGCATGCTTCTTTCGGTTGCCTATGCCGACGGTGAGGGTGGCATCGGATTGACGGCAACCGGCGCCATGAACCGCAAGTTCGTGCATTGGGCCGCTGTGCACTTCCTCTGGCCAGGATTCACGGCCGAGGACCTCTACAGCATGAACAAAGTTCTCAATGAAGGCGACATGCCGCCGCTTTGGGTCGTGCGCGACATGGCCCGTCATCTGAAGCTTCTTCGCCGGAAAAAGGATGTGCTGCTGCCAACCAGACGCGGCCGCGAGTTTCTGGTGAACCCGCAAGCCTTCTTCGATCTGGTCGCCACGGATTATCTCTATTCGTATGTCCACGCCACCGAGCGGGAAGGGGCGGTCCGCGCGCGGTTACGCTGGTGGCGCATGTTCCTCAATCTTCTCAACATCAAGGCCAGAGAAGGTTGCACGCCAATGGACGTTGTGAAGATCCTCTATCCAGACCTGGCGCCTCTGTCGGACACCGAAATGACCATAGAAGCCTGGGAGTTGAAAGCCGATCTCCAGTATGGCGTCTTTCGACGCTTGTGCTGGCTCGGCTTGCTCTATGAGGCACGAGAGGGGCTCACGCTCCTCCAGGACGGATCCTTCCACAAGACGCCACTTTGGGCGGCATGCCTGCAGCTGGAATCGGATACGCAAAGCGACATTGGCGTGCATTGACGATCTTCATTCCGCCGCTGGCTGCCTCATCAACGCTTTCTCCCGCTTTGCAATCACCTCCGGATCGTTCATGAAATCCGTCATCCGCCCCGGCTTGCGCCCCCGCTTCTGATAGCCGTTGGCTGTGCTACCGTCGCGAATGCCAAACATATGATCCTTCTGCCCGGTGCGTCGGGGACCACTCTTGCTGCGTTGCTGCTCGCGGCCGGCCTGCATCTCGGCGACGATCGACAGCATGTCGTCCAGCCGCTTGTTGTCGACGACCTCCGCGCGATGCACCGAGCGCAACGTATCGAAGGTCCTGTAGGGCAGGGAAAAGCTCTCGTGCATGATCTCGAGCCGTCCGTCCGGGTAGTCGCAGACGATCACCTTCTGGCCAGCCAGTGGCCTGGAAATCTCGGTCGGATCGAGAATGAACAACACCTTGTCGTAGCGTAGCGTCAGAGATTGCGACAGTGTGCGGACTTCCTTCCGGCACATGGCACCATCGAGATTCTCGTGGTCGGCCAGTGGTCGGTGCATGTCCTTCGGATTGCGTGGTGGCTTGCCGAAACGAGTGTTGAAATCCGCAATGAACTCAGGCGCATAGGAATTGGCAGCTTCGATCGTGTCGATGCCGCGAAGCCGTAATTCCTTCACAAGCCGATCCTGCAATGTCTGGTTGGCACGTTCCACCCGACCCTTGGCCTGAGGGGTGTTGGCGCAGATGATATCGATGTTGAGCTCATAGAGCGCCCGGCCGAACTGCGTCAGACCGCTTGTCCTGTCCTTCTTCGACGGATGCGTCGATCGAAAGACACCATGCTTGTCGCTGTAGAAAGCCAGCGGCTTGCCCCATTGCTGCAGATAGGCCTTCGTCGCATGCAGATAGTCGAACGTGTTCTCCGATCCGGCGAAGCGCAGATGCAAAAGCTTGCCGGTGGCGTCATCGATATAGACGAGCAGGGCGCATTTGGGACCGCGATTCTCGAACCACCAGTGATGCGACCCATCGATCTGCACCAGTTCGCCAAAGCAGTCGCGC
>NZ_JBBNAM010000427.1:0-4704 GCF_037994425.1 Phyllobacterium sp. | reverse complement strand
CGGCCGCAGCCGCGCATCCGGTTGCGCCGGGGTTTCGGCCGCTCGTGGTCGCTGCGATCGATCGGGAGTGCGAGGATGTACTTTCGCTGACGATGAAGAGCGAGGACGACCAGCCGCTACCAGAAGCCTTGCCCGGCCAGTACATAGTTTTACGTCTTCAGCGGCCAGGCGGCAGCCCACCGCTTTTTCGCAGCTATTCACTTTCTGGTCCCGGCTCGACGGAATCCTATCGAATCAGCGTGAAGATCGAGCCCAACGGAGTGGCTGGGACCTATCTGCACGATCACGTTCGTGTCGGTGACGTTCTCGAGGTGAGCTCGCCGCGCGGAAGCTTCACCCTGCAATCCGGAGGGCAACCGGTCGTTCTGTTGAGTGCGGGAATCGGGGCGACGCCTGTTCTGGCGATGCTCCACGCGCTGGCGGTGCGCAGGTCGACACGGCAGGTCTTGTGGCTTCACGGGGCGCGCGATCGGCAGCACCATCCGTTTGTCGGTGAAATTCGCCGGCTAATGCCCGCGCTCAGCCACGGGCGTAGAGTCGTCTGTTACAGCAGGCCGGCGTCAAACGACAAGATGGGTGAGGATTTCGACGTCAAGGGGCACCTGTCACGACAGGTCCTCGAACAGGTTGGCGTCACACCGGACGCGGATGTCTACCTTTGCGGGCCAACGGGCTTCATGGCAAATATGAGGGAGGTCCTCGCGAGCTTGGGCGTTACGCCGGATCACATTCATTTCGAAATCTTTGAGGGCAGTGAGGCGCTCACGCCCGGAGTCGTTGGAGGCGCAACGCGGGCTCCGCATTTGCCCAAGGACGATGCCAGTACCGGTCCGCTGGTATCGTTCGCGCGCAGTGGCGTTGCCGCCCACTGGAACCCAACGACCTATCAGAGCATATTGGAGTTGGCTGAGGCCTGTGACGTGCCCGTCCGATGGTCCTGCCGTGCTGGCGTGTGCCATAATTGCGAGAGCGGACTGATCTCCGGTTCTGTCACCTACGAGCCTGATCCGCTCGATCGACCCGCAACGGGAAATCTCCTGATCTGCTGCTCCCGGCCACAGCAAGACGTCGTGATCGACCTTTGAGATGCGTCACGGGGTGGCGGCAGTGGAGTTCCCGGAATGTCATGCTCGGTAACCGCGTTCCTGCAAAGTCCAGGTATTACCATCCAGGTCGGGAAAGTCCGCGAAACTGGCATAGTCGCAACGCCGGGGATGAAGCCCAGCGCTCCACCCGCCGTTCCATGTTTCGACCGTGTCCTTGAGGACACCGCGGCTGATCAGCTGTGCCCGCTCAGCCGCGAGGTCAGTCGTAACAAGATACAAATTGTGCACCCTGCTAGGTGTATCCGCAACGACTACCTGCACCGAACATGCCGATCCCGGCGGATAAAAGTTGGACAACCCGGAACTCGGCGGTGGGATGATAATCAACATCCAGGGTGAAGCCGACCCGCTCGGTCACGCGCGAGCCGGATCGCAGTAGAACGACCGATACCCTGGCTCGCGCCTGTGACGATTGCCATCCGCTTCCGCATGATTAGCCTCCCATTTCATCGGTCGAAACTAGCGGGAGAGAGAAATTCGCGGATCGCCGCCGCGACGTCTGTGGCGTGGGTCTCCAGTGCAAAATGTCCGGTATCGAGGAAGCGGATATCGGCATCGGGGATATCGCGCTTGAATGCCTCTGCGCCAGGCGGCAGGAAGAAAGGATCATTCTTGCCCCAGACCGCAAGAAACCGCGGCAGGTATTCGCGGAAATATTGCTGAAAATCCGGGTAGAGAGCGATGTTGCTCTTATAGTCGCCGAACAGGTCGAGCTGGACCTCAGCCGCACCAGGGCGGGCAAGGTAGAAATTGTCGAGTGATAGGCCATCGGGCGACACCGTCGCCAGGTCGGTCACGCCGTGGGTATACTGCCAACGCGTCGCCTCCGGTGTTAGGAGGCTACGCAAGGCATCGCGGTTTTGCTTCGACGGATTTTGCCAGTAAGCCCGTATCGGATTCCACCCTTCGCTCAAGCCCTCCTCATAGGCGTTACCGTTCTGCGAGATTATGCCGGCGATGCGCTCGGGGTGCCGCATGGCGAGACGAAACCCGATCGGCGCGCCATAATCAAAGACATATACGGTGAAGCGCTTGACGCCGATGACCTCCGTAAAGCATTCTATCACTGTGGCAATGTTATCGAAGCTGTAGGTGAATTTATCGCGAGCGGGCATGTCCGACTGGCCAAAGCCGGGAAGGTCCGGTGCAACAACGCGGAACCTGTCGGCGAGAAGTGGAATCAGGTCCCGAAACATGTGTCCGGCGCTCGGGAACCCGTGCAGGAGAAGCAGTGTCGGAGCATCGGCCGGACCAGCCTCCCGATAGAAGATTTTAAGACCGTCCACATCGGCGGTCAGATATTTAATCGCGGTCATTGTGTTTCTCCTTATGAACGACATGGATCTTCCGGCTCGCGTCGAGCAGGTGTTCTCATAACTACTGATATAGCTATTGACGGGTTACTAAATTCCACCGCTTGAAGCAGAGCCTTTGCTCTACCGTCGGAGTTGCAGATTTCGCACTCTCGCATTGCTGACTGCCTCCGGCCGCACATAGAGAACCAGAGCACAGCAAATAAGGCCGAGTCCGAGCAGTGGCACGAACGGTGAGACCAGGGACGCTGCCGCGAATATCACGAGAGCCGCAATCGAGCGCCGGCGCGCAAGCCGGCGGGCCTCGTCGGACATCATGCTTGAATCAGCCTGTGCCAATATTTCTCGCTCGAACACCAGATAGGCTATTTCCACCAACACGAAGATGCCCGCATAAACAGCCACAGGAGCTGCTGCCAGATCCGAACGGGTCATCCAGGCAGTTGCAAACGGCAGTAACGACACGACAAACAAATGGGCGAAGTTGATCCAGATCAATCGCGGTGTCACCTCTTTTACAAAGCGTAGAAGGTGATGATGGTTCACCCAGATAATCGCGATAAAGAGATAACTTACGGCGTATCCGATCACCGTGGGCCACAGCGGCAACAAGGACTCGAAGGTCGAATCCTCTGGGGCTTTAAGTTCCAGAACCATGATGGTGATGATCACCGCCATCACCGCGTCCGAGAATGCCGCCAGCCGATCTGCTGTCGTTCTTTGCTCACTCATTAGTCGATCCTCCTTGGCAGCAGTGGTAGTCAGCCTGCGTCGTGGATCGCTTCTAAGATCACGTCGACGACAATGGCGGGGGCGGTGATGCCTGGCGTGTGATCGACCGGATGCGCCCTTACCCGCGTCTTCATGCGGTCCGCCATAAAGCGCTGCATGCCAACCGCAATCATGCGGTCGTCCTCCGCTAATATATACCAGCCTGGCAGGTTCCGCCACGAACGAGCGCCCACGGGGACGCTGATGCGGGGAACCGCAATCGGACGTTGCACCGCCGCCACAAAGGCAAGGGTGCCGCGACAGCTTTGATGTCTTGGGCCTGTGCAATCACACTTGCCCAGCTTGATCCATCCGCCCATGCGCCGTGCAAAAGCACCCCTATCATTTCCTCGAAACGCATTGCCACTCTCCTGAACGGTGGGTTGATAACCTGCCACACGACCATTGAGAGGTTACGCACTAAGAGGATAACTTGTCAACAGACATCGGAATGGTTACTTACAATCGCGTTGAAGGATTCGCTGCACCGGGAAGGACCCAAATGGAGCATCATCACCTGCCGCCGATTTTCATCGCCGATAGTCTGGGGCTGGATTTCTTGAACTCGGTTGCAACGCCGATTGATTCAGAAGTGGACTGGCTCGCAAGCGGTGATGGTCTTATCGATTGGCTGGCGCAGGCGGAGCTTGTTCCGGCAACGGTGATTGCTGAGATCAAAGCAAGCGCGATGCCCGGTGAGCTCGACAAGATCGCCCATCAGGCAAGAAATCTTCGCGAATGGTTCCGGCAGTTTGTCAGGGATCGGAAAGGAACCGCTCTGACCTGCGAGCATCTAAAGGAACTGGAATCCCTCAACAGGCTTCTCCGGCGCGACGAGGCATTCACTGAAATCGTTGGGGCTGAGGATGGCGGAGGCGCTCTCAAGACAGTGATGTCACGCCGCTGGCGGTCGCCTGAATCACTGCTTTTGCCGATCGCAGAATCTTTGGCCAGGTTTGTCTGCGAAGAAGACTTCTCAAGAGTGAAGGCCTGCGAAGGGCATGCTTGCACGCTCATGTTCGTTGATCGCACGCGACGGAAGTCGCGGCGATGGTGCAGCATGGCGATTTGTGGCAACAGGGCAAAACAGGCGGCCCATCGCCTGCGGTCAAGAAGCGACGAGGCCTGAAACGGCCGTGAAGTTCCGGAGCCTTGCGAGGCTGCGGATATCTCGGTTCCATCGTTTGGTGTGCAGAGGGCCATATGCAGGCCTCGCCAGTTCAGGCCCTGAGCTGCTACGTGTTGCGAGTTACTTGGCTGGCGGCGAGCGCGAATCTCCTCGCATCGGGCCGAAGCTCTGCTGGAGTTTTGGCTCCCTGCCGGACCTAAGCTCAGTCGAACCTTAGAGCCACCCCTTAGGCCCTCAAGGAGGGCAGTTCCCATTACGTATCCGTTGTAGGCAAATGATGTCATTTGCCTACAACCCAGCAGTCACCGCACCAACGCCCGTATGGCGGTTCCACTTCGCATGGATCCGATCTCGACCTTAGCCGTCCTCGCGAAGACGGACGCAA
>NZ_JBBNAM010000426.1:0-33073 GCF_037994425.1 Phyllobacterium sp. | reverse complement strand
CATCGACCAGGCCAGCGCCACCAGATGCCCGCCATTGTCGCGCACGACGCCTTTGGGCTGGCCGGTCGTGCCGGATGTATAGAGAATATAGAGCGGGTCGGTTGCCTTGACGACCGCGCAAGGAACCGTGCGGCCCCGGGCAGCGGCCACCGCCTCGGCGTAGTCGAAATCACGACCCGCAACGAGTTCGTACAGCTGTTGCGGGCGTACGAGAATGAGGCAGGTTTCAACTTTGTGGGCGGCCTGTTCGATGGCCTTGTCAAGCATGGGCTTGTAAGGCACGACACGCCCGGGTTCGAGACCGCACGACGTCGCGACGATCATGACCGGTTTGGCATCGTCGATGCGCGTCGCAAGCTCGTGCGCTGCAAAGCCTCCAAAGACGACGGAATGGACTGCGCCGATCCGCGCGCAGGCGAGCATTGCAATGATGGCTTCCGGCACCATGGCCATGTAGATAATGACGCGGTCTCCCTTGTCGACGCCCTTGTCGGTCAATACGGCGGCGAGCGTGTTGACCTCATCGAGCAGTTCGGCATAGGTGATCTTGCGCTGCATTCCCGTTACGGCACTGTCGTAAATGAGCGCCACCTGATCGGCCCTGCCTTGCTCGACATGGCGGTCGACGGCATTGTGGCAGGTATTGCACTCCGCGCCGGCATACCAGCGCCCGTAAGGGCCTTGCTCGGCGTCGAAGACCTTGTTCCAGGGCTTGAACCAGTCTATCGCAATGGCAGCATGCGCCCAGAATGCCAGCGGATCCGCCTGCCACTCGCGGTAAACGTCCTTGTATCGTGATGTCATGTATTTCCTCCCGAGTTTGGCAGCATCCTCAATGTGTGAAGCAGAGTCAAAGGTCGAATTGACAGTCCCCCGCCAATCGCCCACAACTCCGCCACCGACCCGAACGCTTCCAACAGCCGGACTCCATGATCAAGATTCTACCCTTTGCACTGATTTTGATGATGATAATTCACATCATCAAGCCGCTCGGTTGGCCTGGCATGAAAAAGCGCGGTGATTTCTGGAAGATCGCTGCCGGCGCAATGCTGGCGATGTTTTTGGTCGTCGTGATTGGCCACGCGGGCTAGATTCTAGTCGAGTCATCCCGTCCGGGCTGCCGCCCATCTCCCCACAAGGGCTGAGATCGACTGCATGCAACACAGTACTAATCTCCAATGTGTCGGTTTGGCAAAGGACAGTGCTACTACGGCAATTCCTGCCCATTCTCGGCCTCGGTGCGGTTGAGGATGAACGGCACGAGGTGTTTGGCCCAGGCATCGTAGCCGAGCGCTGAGGCGTGAAAGCCATCCGTAGCAAAGCCCTCCGGCCCTTCGACCGGAAGCCGCGTGGCGGCTACCGCCATGCGCTCCCGGCAAAGCCGATCGCCGAGCTTGTTGATAGCGGCGGCCCGTCCTTCCAGAATGCGGCCGAGAAGCTTCGGCATCGCCGGCACATCGCGAAAATCGATCACTTTCGACCACACGATGTGCGCCTCCGGCCATTTGGCTTTCAACGCGTAGAGAAGCCCGCCAAACTCCCGTTTGAACCGAGGCAGGGAATGAAAATTCTTGGTATCGTTGGTTCCGGTCGTCAGCACGATATGCGTCCACAGACCGCGCTCGAGATTGGGAACGATATGGTCTCGCAACTGGCCGGAGGTTGCCGAATTGAAACCCGCGGCGCGCCAGATAATCTTGCGCCCGGTGCGCCCTTGCAAATGCACGGCGAGCCTAACGCACAGACCCTGCCACGGATCGCCGACGCCAACGCCGGCCGAAGACGAATCTCCGAGCACCAGCAGCCGGATGGCTGGGTCCTTGCCCGCGATCTCGCCCACCGCCAGGCCCGCGGGCGGCAACATGCGCTCCGTCCGCAACCGCACACCGATGCCCTGCCAGGCATAAACGGGATAGAGCAGCCAGCTGACGAGCGGATGGATCGGCGATGTCATTCGCGGTTGAAAGCTCCATGAAAAAGACCCGGACTGATTCCAGCCCGGGCCCATGAGATACGCTTTTATATAAAAAACGCTTAAGCAGCCTTCTCAAGGTCCTTCTTCCAGCCGCCGGTCGCGGCGAGGCCATTCATCTTGGCACGGTGCGTGAAGGCACGCTGGCCCGCAGCAATGTTCTCCGACTTACCGTTCCAAGCATTGAGCGCAGCTGCCTGCAGGGCGCGGCCGTAGGAGAACGTCAGCTTCCACGGCATCGTATAGTTGGCGTTCATGGCCGAAAGATGCGCCGTCGCTTCCTCGTCGCTCTGGCCACCGGAGAGGAAGGCAATGCCAGGAACAGCTGCCGGCACGGTCTGCTTTAGAACACGCACGGTCTGCTCGGCCACTTCTTCGACCGAGGCCTTGCGGGCTTTCTGACCATCGATGACCATGTTTGGCTTGAGGATCATGCCCTCGAGTTTGACACGGGCATCGAAAAGTTCGGCAAAAACTGTCTTCAGCACGAGTTCGGTCACCTCGTAGCAGCGATCGATCGAATGCGTTCCGGGCTTGCCGTCCATCAGTACTTCAGGCTCGACGATCGGGACGATCCCCGCTTCCTGGCAAAGCGATGCATAGCGGGCCAGTGCCTGCGCGTTCTGTTTTACTGCGCCCCAGGTCGGCAACGTATCGCTGATAGAGATCACGCTGCGCCATTTGGCGAAGCGTGCGCCAAGTCCGTAATACTCGGCAAGGCGCTCGCGCAGGCCATCAAGGCCCTCGGTGATCGTCTCGCCGGGATAGAAGGCGAGCGGCTTTGCGCCGGCATCAACCTTGATGCCAGGAATGCAACCGTCAGCCTTCATGATATCGACGAAAGGCGTTCCGTCCTTGGCGCTCTGCCGGATGGTTTCGTCATAGAGAATGACCCCGGAAATGTTGTTCCGCATCGCGTCTTGCGAACGGAACAGCATCTCGCGATAGTCCCGCCGGCTATCGGCGGTCGATTCTAGGCCGATGGTGTCGAACCGTTTCTTGATCGTTGCGGTGCTTTCATCGGCAGCAAGGATGCCTTTACCGTTGGCAACCATTGCAATCGCGATATCTTCCAGGCGTTCGCTCATAGATTATCTTACTCCGTTTCCCATGCGAGGCGAATACCAGAAGCGTAAGGGAAACGAAATGGCGATCCAAGCTATTGAAACGATTGAAATTTTTTCAACCGATTTAACAGGATAACATTTTCTATTGTTCGTTAATTGCGTGCGGCGCACGCGTGCAAATTATCGACGTGGAGAAAAGCCCCCGGGAAACAGGAGCTTACTCCAACGCTTCAACACAGTTTACTTTTTCAGGACGTCAACGCCCGGAAGTGGCTTGCCTTCCATCCATTCGAGGAAAGCGCCGCCAGCAGTCGAAACATAGCTGAAATCATCGGCCACGCCCGCATGGTTGAGCGCAGCGACCGTATCACCGCCGCCGGCGACCGAGGTAAGGTGCTTTGCCCGCGTGCGCGCTGCAACATGACGGGCGGCTGCAACCGTTGCCTGATCGAAGGGGTGGAGTTCGAAGGCGCCGAGCGGGCCATTCCAAACCAGCGTCGACGCATCGTCGATTGCCCCTTTGATGCGTTCGATCGATTGCGGGCCGACATCGAGGATCATGCCGTCGTCGGGAATGGCATCGAGCCCATAGGCGCGATGCGGGGCATTGGCCTCGAAATGCCAGGCAACGATCGCATCGACTGGCAGGATGATCGTACAGTTGGCGGCATTGGCCTTGGCCATGATCTCGCGTGCCGTCGCGGCAAGATCGTGTTCACACAGCGACTTGCCGACGCCAACACCCTGCGCTGCAAGGAACGTATTGGCCATACCGCCGCCGATGACGAGCGCGTCCACCTTCTGCACCAGATTGCCGAGGAGGTCGAGCTTGGAAGAAACCTTGGCGCCGCCGACGATAGCAACGACCGGACGTTGCGGATTTCCAAGACCCTTTTCCAGGGCATCGAGCTCGGCTTGCATCGTGCGACCCGCATAAGCCGGCAAAACGTGGGCCAGCCCTTCGGTCGAGGCATGGGCGCGATGCGCCGCCGAGAAAGCATCGTTCACATAGAGATCGCCATTCGCCGCCAGCGCCTTGACGAACGCCGGGTCGTTCTTTTCTTCACCCTTGTGAAAGCGGGTGTTCTCAACAAGCAAGATCTCGCCATTCTTGAGTTTCGCCACGGCTTCCGCCGCCGTCTCGCCGATGCAATCCTCGGCAAATTGAACGTTGCGGTCGATGACCTTGGCTACGGCGTGGGCGATGGGTTTCAACGAGAATTCCGGCGTCGGACCATCCTTGGGCCGACCGAAATGCGCCAGCAATATGACCTTGGCGCCCTTGCCTGCCAGTTCGAGAATGGTCGGCGCGACGCGCTCGATCCGCGTTGCGTCGCTAACGACGCCATCGGCAACAGGAACATTCAGGTCAACGCGCACAAGGACGCGCTTTCCCGCAACATCGGCGTCATCAAGCGTTTTGAAAGCTGGCATCGTCTTTACCCTCATATGGACGCATAAATCTGGCCCGCTGGCCTATGGTCTTGGAAAAACCTATCAAAAGCAAAATGGCGGGTGTTGTCGACCCGCCATCCTGAAACAGTCAAACCGTGACCAATCAGATCACCTTGCCGAACGCTACGGCGGTGTCGCCCATGCGGCTCGAGAAACCCCATTCATTGTCGTACCAGGAAAGGATGCGCACGAATGTGCCGTCCATGACCTTGGTCTGGTCGATATGGAAGACGGACGAATGCGGGTCATGGTTGAAATCGATCGATACATTCGGCGATTCCGTGTAGCCGAGAATGCCCTTCAACTTGCCGTTGGCAGCCGTCTTGATAGCTTCGTTGATCTCGGCGACCGTCGTGGGGCGCTTGGCAATGAACTTGAAATCGACGACCGATACGTTCGGTGTCGGGACGCGGATTGCAGTACCGTCCAGCTTGCCATTGAGTTCCGGAAGGACGAGCCCTACCGCCTTGGCGGCGCCGGTCGAGGTTGGGATCATCGACAGGGCTGCGGCCCGGCCGCGATAGAGGTCCTTGTGCATCGTGTCGAGAGTCGGCTGGTCGCCGGTATAGCTGTGGATCGTGGTCATGAAGCCATGATCTATGCCGACTGCTTCATTGAGCACATAAGCAACCGGCGCAAGGCAGTTCGTCGTGCAGGACGCATTGGAAATTACCATATGCTCCTTGGTGAGCTTATGATCGTTGACGCCAAAAACGACGGTGAGATCCGCGCCTTCGGCAGGAGCCGAAACGATGACGCGCTTTGCACCGGCCTCAAGGTGGGCGGCTGCCTTGTCGCGGGCGGTGAAAATGCCGGTGCATTCAAGGGCAATATCGACGCCCAGCTCTTTCCACGGCAATTCAACGGGGTTGCGCACGGCGGCCACCTTGATGGGCCCACGACCGACATCGATCGTGTCGCCGGAAACCGTAACGGTTCCGGGGAAGCGTCCGTGAACGGAATCGTAGCGCATCAGATGGGCATTGGTCTCCACAGGGCCTAGATCGTTGATCGCAACGACCTCGATGTCGGTACGGCCGGATTCCACAATCGCCCGAAGAACATTACGGCCAATGCGGCCAAAACCGTTGATTGCAACGCGAACTGTCATTTTTGTCTCTCCCTTGGGGGTTAGGAGCCCTTGGTTGGATTATGCTGGTAATCGATCGACTATTTCAACTTACTGGTCGCCGCTGCGACAATTGCGTCCGCGGTGATGCCAAAATGCTTGTAAAGCGCTTCGATCGGGCCGCTGGCGCCAAAACCGGTCATGCCGATGAAGGTGCCGTCGAGACCGATGAAACGGTCCCAGCCGAGGCGGATCGCCGCTTCGACGGCAATCTTTACGGGCGCATCGCCGATGACCTTGTTCTTGTAATCGTCGCTCTGTTCCTCGAAAAGTTCGAAGCATGGAACCGAGACGACGCGAGTCGGATGGCCGTTGGCCTCAAGCTGCTCGCGTCCGGCAAGCGCGATTTCGACTTCGGAGCCGGTTGCGAAGATCGTGACTTCGGCCTTGCCGCTCGCTGCCGCAAGCTCATAGGCGCCATAGGCGCATTTGTTTTCGTCAAAATGTTCCGTACGGACCGTTGGCAAATTCTGGCGGGTAAGCGCGAGGGTCGAAGGGCGCTTGCGTGATTTGAGCGCGAGTTCCCAGCACTCCGCGGTTTCAACGACGTCCGCCGGACGGAAGACGTAGTTGTGCGGGATGGCCCGCAATGCGGCGAGATGCTCCACTGGCTGGTGTGTCGGACCGTCTTCGCCAAGACCGATCGAGTCGTGCGTCATGACATAGATGACACGGACACCCATCACGCAGGAAAGACGCATCGCGCCGCGCGCATAGTCGGAGAAGGTAAGGAACGTGCCCGAATAAGGAATGAGGCCGGCATGCAGCGCGATACCGTTCATCGCGGCCGCCATGCCGTGCTCGCGGATACCGTAATGGACGTAACGCTGCCCATAGTCCTCTGGCGTGATGTTCTTGGTCTGGCTGGTCTTGGTATTGTTGGAGCCAGTAAGGTCGGCTGAACCGCCGATCGTTTCGGGAACAATGCCGTTGATGACCTCGAGCGCCATTTCGGAGGCCTTGCGCGTTGCAACCTTCGGCTTTTCCTCCGACAGCTTCTTTTTGTAGGCGATGATCGCGGCCTCGAACCCGGCCGGAAGATCGCCTGCGATGCGCCGTTCATATTCGGCGCGCACGCCGGCATCCGCAGCGGCAAGGCGGTTGCTCCATGACGCATGTGCCTTGACCGAACGCTGGCCTGCGGCACGCCACGCTTCGAGAATATCGGCGGGCACCACGAACGGATCCGCGGTCCAGCCGAGCGCCTTGCGGGCTCCGGCAAGTTCTTCGGCCCCGAGCGGCGAACCATGTACCTTGTTGGTGCCGGCCTTCGTCGGCGCGCCGAAACCGATCGTGGTGCGGCAGGCGATCATCGTCGGCCTGTCGGACTTGTGTGCATCCTCAATGGCTGCGGCAATCGCGTCCTGATCGTGGCCGTCGATCTCCAGCGTATGCCAGCCGGAAGCCTCGAAACGGGCGCGCTGATCGGTGTTGTCGGCGAGAGACACCGGGCCATCGATGGAAATGTTATTGTGATCCCAGAACACGATCAGCTTGTTGAGCTTCAGATGGCCCGCGAGTGCGATCGCCTCCTGGCTGATGCCTTCCATCAGGCAGCCGTCGCCGACAATGACATAGGTGTGGTGATCGACAAGATCGTTGCCGAAATGCGCGTTCATGATGCGCTCAGAAAGGGCCATGCCGACCGAATTGCCGAGACCTTGGCCAAGCGGACCGGTTGTCGTCTCGATGCCCGAAGCATGACCATACTCCGGATGACCCGCGGTACGCGAACCGAGCTGGCGGAAATTCTTGATTTCCTCGATCGTCATGTCCTCGTAGCCCGTCAGGTAGAGCAGCGAATAAAGCAGCATCGAGCCATGACCGGCGGAAAGCACGAAACGATCGCGATCCGGCCATTGCGGCGATTTCGGATCGAATTTGAGATACTTGGTGAAAAGGACGGTCGCAATGTCTGCTGCGCCCATGGGAAGGCCGGGGTGGCCCGAATTGGCCTTCTCGACAGCATCCGCCGACAGGAAGCGGATCGCATTGGCCATTTGGTTGGATTTTTCAGAATTGGTCATGTTTACCGTCTTTCGTGGAGGAAAGGAGACGCCGTTTCTGGAAGCCGGTCAGACAAAATCCAAAAGGCACGCGACACATAGCAGGTGTCATCAGGGAGTCAATAAAACCAGCCGTCACCAAGGCAATATTGGCCCATTTGATTGCGCCGAATCTCGGGGTTTGTCACGGCTCGCGACAAAATTTGATCGGCCTTGGTTGGCCCGGCGGTTCGATTATCAGTGCATGACTGAACGATGACAGCGTGGATTGATTGACGCAACGTTCATGCAACCTCTAGACTCCGGTGCATAAGCTGTTCTTCTTTTTGCGATTCGCTAAAAGGGTGACACATAAGGGGAAACGAAAATGGCATCGGAAGCCACCCTCAAACAGGTCCTTGAACGATTGGGAAAAGCTCTGGCTGCCCTCGAGGATGCGGTGGACATGCGATTGGAGCACGAGGGCGATTTCGCTGAAGCCGAAGAAGAGGTCCAGCGCATGAATATGGACCGGCGCAAGCTTGCCCAGGAACTCGATGCGTCCGAGGGGCGTGCCGAACGTCTGGAAGCGGCAAACAAGGAGGTTTCGCGTCGTCTCGTGGCTGCGATGGAATCCATCCGCACCGTTCTGGACCGCTGAAAGGCTAAAGGGAGAGCACGCCATGGCCACAATAACCGTTACGATCGATGGCAAGGCCTACCGCATGGCTTGCGACGAAGGCCAGGAACAACACCTGACCGGGTTGGCCGAACGGTTCGACCGTTACGTGACGCACCTCAAATCCTCCTTCGGCGAGATTGGCGACCTGCGCCTGACCGTGATGGCGGGCATCATGGTAATGGACGAGTTCAACGAACTGCAGATGCGGGTAAAGGGGCTTGACAATGAAACCGAGGCGCTGCGCAAGAGCCGCGACGAGGCGCTGATGCGCGCCGACAAAAACGATGCCGCCATTACCGGCGCCCTCTCCGAAGTGACGAACCGTATCGAGACGCTTACAACCAAGCTCGCGCCAAAGGCGAATTAGCTCCGCGTTACGACACGAATGCTGCGCCATCAACGAGCCTGACCAGACGGTGCTCGGTACGGATCATCTTCGTGCGGTGCGTGATGGCGATAATCGTTACGTTATCCTTCAGTCGCCGCAGCCCTTCCACTATGTCGGCCTCCGTGCCCCCTCGTCCCATGCAGAGCTGGCTTCGTCGAGGAGCAGCAATTTCGGACCCGCACAAAGTGCGCGGGCAATGGCGACGCGCTGGCGCTCGCCAACAGACAGTTTCAAGCCACGCTCGCCGACCACCGTTGCAAAGCCATCGGGAAGCCCGGCGATGAACTCGCCGATGGCGGCGTTGACTTCCCCCTGCGCCAGTCGTTCCTGATCGAGCGGCCGGAAATCACCCTTCGATCTCTTCGCGCAGCATTTCGAGTTCGAGCCATTCGTGCTCATGCGCCTCAAGGTTTTGCCGCTTTTTGGCAATGTCATCGACGGTCTTGTTGAACAGGGTTGCATTCCTGGCGAACAGTTCCGGGTCGGCGAGCTTCTTCTCGAGCGCAGCAATTTCCGTGTGCAGCGTCTCTATCTTGGCGGGCAGAGTTTCAAGCGCGAACTTCTGCTTGTAGGAAAGCTTGCGCTTTTCTTCGCGGGCCGGCGCAGTCTTCTCCACGATTGCATTGGTCGACGTTGATGCCTTTGCGCCCTTGATCTCCTTGCGCGTGGCCAGAGCTTCCTTGCGCTGCGCCAGCATGTCCGTATAGCCGCCGGCGTATTCGAGCCAGCGTCCGTTGCCCTCCGGCGCAATCACCGACGTGACCGTCCGGTCGAGAAAATCGCGGTCATGGCTGACGAGGAGCACGGTACCAGGAAAACCCGCGACCAGTTCCTGCAGGAGATCGAGCGTCTCCATATCGAGGTCGTTGGTCGGCTCGTCGAGGACAAGAAGGTTCGCCGGCCGCGCAAGCACCCGTGCCAGCATCAGCCGTGCCCGCTCGCCACCGGAAAGTTCCCGGATCGGCGTCCGCAATTGTTCCGGCTGGAACAGGAAGTCCTTCATGTACGAGGCGACATGGCGTTGCTCGCCATTGACGATGACGTTCTCGCCGCGCCCATCCGTCAGATAATCCGACAGCGTCTGCTCCAGATTGAGGCTGTCGCGTCTCTGGTCGAGGACAGCGATCTCGAGATTTGTGCCAAGCTTCAACGTGCCGCTATCCGGCCCAAGCTGGCCGGTGAGCAGCGAGAGGAGCGTGGTCTTGCCGGCGCCGTTCGGACCTACGAAGCCAACGCAATTGCCGCGCTGGATGCGCGTGGAGAAATCATTGACAAGGACATTGTCGCCATAGGCCTTCGATAGATGTTCGGCCTCGATCACAAGCTTGCCGGATTCCCTGGCATCGCTTGCCTTGAGGACAGCCGTTCCCTGCGCGCGCCGGTGATTGCGGAATTCGCTGCGCATTGTCTGCAATTCACCAAGGCGACGCATATTGCGCTTGCGCCGTGCCGTCACGCCATAGCGCAGCCAATGCTCCTCGCGCACGATCTGTCGCCCGAGCTTGTGGAGGTCGCGCTCCTCTTCTTCGAGGACCTTGTCGCGCCACTCCTCGAAGGCAGCAAATCCCTGTTCGAGCCGTCGCGTGACGCCGCGATCGAGCCAGATCGTCGAACGGCTGACATTTTCGAGAAAACGCCTGTCGTGCGAAATGACCACCAGGGCCGAACGCATCTGGCGAAGTTCGCCTTCCAGCCATTCGATCGTCGTAAGATCGAGGTGGTTGGTCGGCTCGTCGAGGAGAAGAATATCCGGCTGCGGCGCGAGCACCTTGGCGAGCGCGGCACGGCGCGTTTCGCCGCCCGAAAGATTTTCTGGCCTTTCAGCGCCGGTGAGCCCGAGATGTTCGAGCAGATAGCCGACGCGGTAGTGATCATCGGCAGGCCCGAGCCCCGCTTCCACATAGTCATGAACGGTGGCAAAACCATCCATGTCAGGCGCCTGTGCGAGATAGCGCACCGTCACGCCGGGGTGCTTGAACACCTCCCCATCGGTCGGCGCAATGAAGCCCGCAGCGATTTTCAACAACGTCGATTTCCCCGAACCATTGCGGCCGACAAGGGCAATGCGGTCCCCCTCGCTGACCGAGATGGCGGCATCACTCAAGAGCGGAGTGCCGCCGAATGTCAGCGCGATCTGGTCGAGACGAAGCAGCGGTGGGGCCATGAAATTTCAGATCCAGCAATAGTAAACAAACCGGGATCGGCCCCGGCGCATGGCCTTGTCGGCGAGAAACTTGGCTCTGTCAAATAAAACAGGCCGGAAAATTATCCGGCCTGCGTGTTCGATCATGCGGGTGGGAATCAGTATCCCCCGCCGTAGGCGCCGCCACCGCTGCCTTCGCACGGCGCCGTGTAGATAGAACCGTCACGCCGCTGGTAGCGGCAGAGGTTCTGAGTCTGGCCCTGCGGCGTCGTTACAGTTCCGATCGCGGCACCGAGCAATGCACCGCCTGCCGCACCGACAACGGTACTTTTCGTGTCATGCCCCAGTGCCTGTCCGGCAATCGCACCCAAGCCACCGCCAATCAGGGCGCCCGTCCCCCCACGTACGTTTTGCTCGCTCGTTGAACAACCGGCAACAGAGACGGCCAGCAGTGCGGATGCCGCTATCGCGGCTAGACGAAACTTCATGACAAATCCTTTCAATCCTAATCAGATGGCGGCGGACCCTGCTGCGTCAATGCGGCAGAAGAAAGTTATTCGCGCGCCCATTTCCACAAAACAAATGTGAGCTTCCGTTACTAAAAAAACAGGCCGGGAAACCCCGGCCTGTTTTCATGATATTTCTGGCCGATTAACGGCACGGGGCCTGATAGCGCTGGCCGTAACGATTCTCGTAGGTGCAATAACGGTTGCTATTGTTGTTGGTGGCAGCACCAACCAAGGCACCGCCGGCGCCGCCGATTGCAGCACCTGCAAGGGCGCCCTTGCCACCATTGATTGCGCCACCGGCCAATGCACCTAATGCCGCACCGCCGACGCCGTAGCCGGCGACGCGCTGATCAGCAGTAGTGCACCCGGCGGCCGAAAACGCCAGGAGTCCGGCGACTGCAATCGTGGACAAACTTTTCAACATGGAAGACCTCTCCTGTTGTTAGAACCAAATTTCAACAGCTTGCGTCCCCAATGCTGTCCTGCAACAATTGCATCCCGCACTCATTTTTACAAGCCGGTGGCCGGTTGCAAGGCAGCAATCAGGATTGCCTTACCTGAATCGAGCGATACACGGAGCGTTCCACATACCGAATTCGAAACAGTAAGTGATGAGCCAAAAGAAAGTTCCATATTTTCCAAAGGCCAACGCGCACCTTCAATAAAAAGCCCGTGCAATGGCGAAAATGCAACAATGCTGAATAGCATATTTTCGGGGAAATCAAACCTATACGAGCCCGCAACCAGCGGATGCGCTTCCTCGTCGCCACTCGACAGGACGAGCTTGCGGCCCTCCGCCGCATGGGCCGTTGCCATGGTAAGATGCAACAGCGTGTGATCCGTACGCGCGCCGCCAAACGCCCCGCACAAGATGACTTCGGTGGCGCCAAGGCGATAGGCTTCATTGAGGGCCAATTCGCCGTCCGTCATGTCCTTGGCCGCGGGAAAAACCGATCGCGGCACATGCGCATAGCGTCGATCAAGCTCGGGAGAGGTTGAATCGAAATCGCCAAGCCAGAGTTCGGGCTCGAGGCCGAGGGGTTCGGCGTGGGCAATGCCTCCGTCGGCCGCAAGGACACGCGCGCCGGCGACCAAATGCCTCAGGCGATCATTGACGTGGACGGTTCCGCCAAGAAGGATGACAAATTTGATCATGACGCGGCCATAGCACGTGGCACTGCTGCCGCCTAGCGTCGTTCAATATGAGGTTTGGGATCTGGGTTGACCCTGGGATCGAGCGTGGTCGCTTAAAATCCTGATAGCTGAACGAGCGATATTCCGTAGAATATGTAGGCCCCGATAGCCGTAGCGATGGCGATGACCACCAACATGGCTCCGTCTGTGAGTTCAAACATTTCTGCCCCCTAGTCTTTTTATTTTTCTGACTGCAGCTTAGCAAATCACCAGGCGATTGGCTGCACACAAATCCGGGTTAATCAGCGCGGATTAACAAGCCCAGGCAACTACGGTCATCACATGACGCCAAAGAGGCAATCCGCTTGCGCGGCCCGCTCTTTTTCTCTAATCTTTGCAACGCTCTAACGGGGTGCCTACCATGAATGGCAGGCTGAGAGGCGTAAGGTGAATTCCTGCCAACCCGCGGAACCTGATCCGGTTTGT
The DNA here is from genome assembly GCF_037994425.1 of Phyllobacterium sp. NCBI lineage: Bacteria > Pseudomonadati > Pseudomonadota > Alphaproteobacteria > Hyphomicrobiales > Phyllobacteriaceae > Phyllobacterium > Phyllobacterium sp. The sequence continues at coordinate 20,123 of NZ_JBBNAM010000426.1, read as the reverse complement.
ACCGGCGGAGGGATTAGACGCGGCGACCGGCCAGCGCATCAATCCTTTTGAAAACCAACCTTAGGAGGCGCTGATGCGGCCGATAACGACTTTCTTGCAATCTGCACTCATGATCGGTGCATTGGCACTTGGTGCTTCGACGGAAGCAACGGCCGCAGGCAAGCTGACGATCTATACCTATGAAAGCTTCACGGCCGAGTGGGGCCCCGGCCCGAAGGTGAAGGAGGCTTTTGAAAAGCAGTGCAAGTGCACTATCGACTTCGTTGCCGTCACCGACGGCGTTGCCTTGCTCAACCGGTTGAAGCTCGAAGGCGCCTCAACCAAGGCCGACATCGTTCTTGGTCTCGATACGAACCTTACCTATGAAGCAGCCACGACCGGGCTTTTCGCACCACATGGCATCGACACCAGCGCCGTATCGATTCCGGCAGGTTTCACGGATGATAGGTTCGTTCCATTCGACTACGGTTATTTCGCCGTCATCTACGACACCGAGAAGCTGGCGAACCCGCCATCAAGCCTGAAGGACCTCGTCGAAGGTGATCCGAAACAGAAGATCGTCATCGAGGACCCGCGCACATCGACGCCTGGCCTCGGGCTGCTTCTCTGGGTGAAATCCGTTTATGGCGACAAGGCGGGCGAAGCCTGGATGAAACTAAAAGACCGCGTTTTGACCGTCACGCCTGGCTGGTCGGAAGCTTATGGCCTCTTCACCAAGGGCGAAGCGCCCATGGTCCTTTCCTATACGACATCGCCTGCCTATCACCAGATCGCCGAGAAGACCGAGCGATACAAGGCAGCGTCGTTCACTGAGGGTCACTATCTGCAGGTCGAAGTCGCAGGTCAGACGACGAACGGAGCAAAGAATCCTCTTTCCAAAGAGTTCCTGGCCTTCATGACGTCTCCGGCGTTCCAGGATGCCATTCCCGAAAACAATTGGATGTTCCCGGCCGCCAAGACAAGCGCTCCTCTCAACGCTGCTTTCGACACGCTGGTGAAGCCTGCAGAAACGCTGATGTTCACTTCGGAAGAAGTTGCAAAGAACCGCAAGGCCTGGATCGACGAATGGCTTGCGTCGATGAGCATGTAGGCGTTGATGACCGACCGCTCGTTCAAAGCGATGGCCGGGGCGCTCGCGCTGGCCTTCCTCGCGGTGCTGGCGGGCGGAGCACTGCTTGGTCTCCTCAGCGAAGCGCTGCGCGGCAATACCGAGGGTTTTGCGGCATTCGACAGCTATCTCTGGCGCGTCGCACGCTTCACCTTGCTGCAAGCATTGCTGTCCACGGTACTCTCCATCGCCTTTGCCATACCGCTAGCCCGCGCCTTGCATGCCAACCCGGATTTTCCGGGACGCGCCATGATCCTGCGGCTCTTCGCCTTGCCCCTCGCTCTACCGGCGCTGGTTGCGGTGCTCGGCATCACCAGCATCTATGGGCGAAACGGACTGTTCGCGACCCTTCTCGCACAAACCGGATCGGAGGCCGTACCCAATATATATGGCCTCCCCGGCATACTGCTTGCCCATGTTTTCTTTAACCTGCCGCTTGCAACGCGGTTTATTCTCGCCAGCCTTGATTCCATTCCGGCCGACTATTGGAAACTATCCGCGCAACTCGGCATGCGGACATGGTCGCAACTTCGCCTTATCGAATGGCCGGTGATAAGGCGCAATCTTTCGGGCATTGCCGGACTGATCTTCATGCTGTGCATCACCTCCTTTACGATCGTGCTCACGCTCGGCGGCGGGCCCCGCGCCACCACGCTGGAAGTGGCGATCTACCAGGCGCTGCACTTCGACTTCGATATCGCCCGCGCCGTATCGCTGACTCTCTTGCAACTGGGCCTAACGGTTGCGGTTCTCACCCTCCTCGGCATGGCGGGTCGCCCCGCCGAGGAAGGGTTCAGTCTGCGCACAATGGCGCGCCGCTTCGACAGGCCGTCGCTAGGGGCGAAATCGCGAGATGGGCTTCTCATTCTTGCCGGCGTGCTTTTCGTTGGCCTGCCCATGGCTGGAACGGTCGTCTCCGGGCTTGCGGCCGACCTTTCGCGCCTCCTCCGAGAAAGCCAGGTATGGCGGGCAATTCTCACAAGTCTCGGTCTTGGCGGGGCCGCGGGTCTTCTGGCTGTCACCGTTTCACTGGCTCTGGTCATGGCCCGCGAGAATGTTGCGGCCCGTCGGCGCTACGGGGCACCCGGCATTTTCGAACGCTCGCTCGACCTCGGTGCAAGCCTCATCATGGTGGTTCCCCCCATCGTGATCGGAGCCGGATGGTTCATTCTTTCGCGCCACGTTGTCGACCCTTTCAGTCTTGCACCGATCATGGTCGTCAGCGTCAATGCGGCGATGGCGATCCCGTTTGCCTTTCGTATCCTCCGTCCAGCCTGGGACACGCCAGCGAGCCGCCACAACCAGCTCTGCGCTCAACTCGGCATTGCAGGCTGGGACCGTTTTCGCCTGATCGATTGGCCGGTATTGCGACACCCGCTGTGGATTGCCTTTGCCTTCGCCATGGCACTCTCGCTCGGCGATCTTGGAACGATTGCCCTTTTCGGCAACAACGCGGTCCAGACTTTGCCCTATCTCCTGCTGCAGCGCATGGGTAGCTATCGGACCGAAGATGCAGCCGGACTTGCGCTGATCCTCGGTTGTCTGTGCCTGTTGCTGATGATCTTCGCCGACAGAGGCGCCAATCGCTTGGCAAAACGCGAGGTGCGCACGGATGACTGAGCGCTCCGACAAGGCGCTGCGTCATGGCGCCGCGATCCGCCTCGAGTCGGTGGATTTCGATTACGGCGAAATGGCTATGCATTTCGATCTTGCTGTCGAGCCCTCCTCCGTCGTCACCATCATCGGTCCGAGCGGGTCGGGAAAGTCGACGCTGCTCAACCTTATCGCCGGTTTCGAACCGGCAAAGTCCGGACGCGTTCTCATTGACGGCAAGGACGTGACCCATGCGGCGCCTGCCGAGCGTCCTGTCTCCATGGTCTTTCAGGAAAACAACCTCTTTGCCCATCTCGACGTCTCGGCCAATGTCGGACTTGGCCGCAGGCCGGATTTGCGGCTTGATGAAGCCGACCGCGTCGACGTCGCGGAGGCGATCCGCAAGGTCGGTCTCGCCGGCAAGGAACGGCGCAAGCCGGAAGCACTGTCTGGCGGCGAACGCCAGCGCGTCGCTATTGCCCGGGCGCTCGTGCGCAATCGGCCGGTGCTTTTGCTTGACGAGGCCTTCGCTTCGCTGGGCCCGGCACTTCGCCATGAAATGCTTGAGCTCGTCGAAACCTTGCAGCGTGAAACCGGCATGACGGTTGTGATGGTGACCCATCACCCACACGACGCGCTGCGCGTTCCTTCGACGCTGGTCTTTCTCGACAATGGCAGGATCGCGGCCATCGGCCCGGCGCAAAAGTTGCTGTCCGACCAAGGTCCACCGCTGTTGCGCAAATACCTCGGTTCGAAAGACTCTGACCTTTGACATATTTTCGACGCCTTGGCTTCTTTAAGAAAAACCCATGAAATTCTTGCTCATGACTGTTCATCGGGATAGCAAGAAAGACGGGTACGCGAGTCTTCGGCTGCGCGATGACAAGAGGATATGATTCTGGGTCCGCACGATCTGCCAACAAGTCACGGATGGTTCCATCCCGCCAGCCGCCGCAGGAATCTTGCGTCGGCTACGCTGCTGCTTGCCTTCCTGTCGGGTTGTCAGATGCTGAATGTGACCAAGGAGGACGCCCTTGGGCCGTCCTCCAACCCTGTGACTGTCGACAATGTCAGCAAGAACGATCGGTTGGCAAAGCTGAGCGCCGAACAGCATCCGCGCATTCTCGCGACCTATGGCGGCGAGTACAAGGACGCGAAGCTCGAGCGAATGGTGGCAAAAGTCGTCGGCAACCTGACGACCGTATCGGACAATCCGACCCATACCTACCGCATCACTATTCTGAACTCGCCAAATATCAATGCGTTTGCTCTGCCCGGTGGCTATCTCTACGTAACGCGCGGCCTGCTTGCGCTTGCAAACGACAGCGCGGAACTCGCCGCCGTGATCGCTCATGAGATGGGCCATGTCATCGCTAACCATGGTATCGAGCGCCAGCAGCGCGAGCAGGAGGCGCAGATCGCCGGCCGGGTCGTCTCGGAGGTACTCCAGGACGACAGCGCCGGTCGTGAGGCACTGATCCGCGGCAAGCTTCGCATGGCGCAGTTTTCGCGCAATCAGGAACTGCAGGCCGACGCCATCGGCATCAAGATGATCGGCGAGGCCGGCTATGATCCATTTGCGGCGGCCCGTTTCCTGCAATCGATGGCTTCCTATGCGGATTTCCGCAGCGTCTCGGGCGCCACCGATGCGAGCCTCGACTTCTTGGCGAGCCACCCCTCCGCTCCCCAGCGTATCGAGCTTGCCCGCGGGCATGCCCGCCGTGTGGGGGCGCCTGGCGTTGGTACCACAGATCGCGATTCCTTCCTGCAGGGTATCGACGGCATCCTCTATGGCGATACGCCCGAGGAAGGCTATGTCAGGGGCCGCAGCTTCGTTCATCCGCTGCTTGGCGTAAGCTTTACCGTTCCTGAAGGTTTCGTCATCGACAACAGTGCTGACGCGGTGATGGCGACCGGGCCGGGCGAGGTTGCTATACGCTTCGATGGAACACAGGTCTCCGGCAATCCGTCCATGACTGACTATATGCGCAGTGGTTGGGTCACCGGGCTCGACAATGCGAGCGTCACCGCGACAACGTTCAATGGAATGCCGGCCGCTGCCGCGAAAGCGCGGGCCGACCGCTGGGAGTTTGACATATTCGTCGTCAATGCAGGAAACCGCATCTATCGTTTCCTGACGGCGGCGCCGGCAGGCAGTGCGGCCCTCAACCCGGCATCGCAGACCGTCATCCAAAGCTTCCGCTTGCTGACGCCTCAGGAGAAGGCAAGCATCAAGCCGCTTCGCATTCGCGTGGTTACCGCCAAGCCCGGCGATAACCTGACGAGCCTTTCCAATCAGATCATGGGAACGGACCGTAAGCTCGATCTCTTCCGCCTGATCAATGCGCTGCCGCCTGGCGGCGGGGTTTCCGTCGGTGACAAAGTCAAGATCATCAGCGAATGACAATAAAAAAGCCCGGCACTGCCGGGCTTTTTTCTAATAACTGAAGACCAGCCTACGCGGCTTCTTCCTGCTCGTCCTCGATGGAGATGTCGGCATCGGCCTCTTCCGCCTTGACGCCGCGTTTCGGGCCTTTGGCGAGATTGACTTCGATCAAGCGGACAGCTTCGGTCTCCGACATCTTGTTGACGGCGGAAATTTCACGCGCCATGCGGTCGAGTGCAGCTTCGTACAACTGGCGTTCCGAATAGGACTGTTCCGGCTGGTTGTCTGCGCGGAAAAGATCGCGCACAACTTCCGAGATGGAGATAAGGTCGCCGGAATTGATCTTTGCATCATATTCCTGCGCACGGCGCGACCACATGGTGCGCTTGATACGAGCGCGGCCCTGGACAACCTTCAATGCACGATCGACATAGTCGGTCTCGGACAGCTTGCGCATGCCTATTGCAGTCGCCTTGGCAACCGGTACCTTCAATCGCATCTTGTCTTTCTGGAAATCGATGACAAAGAGTTCTAGCTTGTGGCCTGCAACTTCCTGTTCTTCAATATTAACGATCTGGCCTACACCATGGGCCGGATAAACAATAAATTCACCCGTCTTAAATCCAATACGTTGGGCGGCTTTCTTCTGCTGAACTGCTGTCATTCGCTTAATAACTCCTTGTTGCGCCCGGCAAAACGCACCGGCTAAACCAATCACTGGACCCGGAAACCGGTCTGTCGGCCGTCAATATTTTCACGCAAAAGCAATTCGGACGAACCAGAGGGCTTGGCACACGAATAACCATACCCTGAACTGTTAGGTCCGAAAAAAATCTAGCCGATTGGTGATTTATGCTTTAGCGCCACGAAATTGACGTCCAATGATCAACATATCGCGGAACCATAACATGAAAAGTGATTAGAATCAACTTTTTGCTGCAGTTGCTCAAAAACAGTCAAAATACAAGACTTGAAAATTGCAGCAAATCAAGTCTAGCGAAGTCAGGATTCGGAAACGATTTCAATCGCCCTCACCCGGCTCCGGTGAAAAGTATTTTTCGAATTTGCCTTCAACACCGTCCATTTCCTTGGCGTCGGCAGGCGCATCGCGCTTTTGCGAAATGTTCGGCCACTTTTCCGCATATTCAGCGTTAAGCTGCAGCCAGCTGTCAAGGCCAGGTTCTGTGTCGGGCTTGATCGCTTCGGCCGGGCATTCAGGCTCGCATACGCCGCAATCGATGCACTCGTCCGGATGAATGACGAGCATGTTGTCGCCTTCGTAGAAACAATCGACCGGACAGACCTCAACGCAATCCATGTATTTGCAGCGGATGCAGTTATCGGTCACAACGTAAGTCATTTGCAGGCTCCTGAAGACACCGCGATCAGCGTGTCAGGGGTTGAGGTAACGATTTGGCACCGGCCTGACAAGAGGGGAAAATCGGCTGCGGCACCAGAACGCGCCCGGCACCATGTCTAAGCAGCGGCGACGAGCTCCGCTACACTTAACCAAGCGCGATATCGAAGTACGCGTGCAGCCCTTCATCGCACCACACCGACCCGGCAACAAGCAACCATCACCTCTTGCTACTGCATATCGAGGAATAATATTTTAGCTGAGCGGCCATTTGTGGAGATTATTTCGACTTTGCTTGTCGCAGTGCCCATCAATCGTCGGAATTGTCATCCGCGCCGTTCATCAGGCGGTCGACCTGTCGCCGCTCTCGCTTTGTGGGGCGCCCGCTGCCGGCGTCTCGTTGCGGCAACAGGTCGAGCTTGCTGACCTCGCCTTTTGGCACCGGCGGCGGTGACATATCCTCATAGAGCGTTCGCGCTTCTTCGGCCGGGCCGCGTCTTTTTCCGACATCGAGCACTTTATAGACGAGGATGCGCCGATCGAGCGCAATGGTCAGAACATCCCCTTGCTTCACGCCATAGGACGGCTGGTCGACCTTGTCCTTGTTGACGCGAACGCCGCCCGCAGAGACAAGTTTTGCTGCCAGGGAGCGGGATTTGACAACCCGCGCGAAGAACAGCCACTTGTCGATGCGTTGGCGGTCCGACATCCTATTTTTTCAGTTGCTCCTTCAAAGCGAGCAACTTGGCGAAGGGCGAATCCATGTCGATCTTGACTGGACGTTCCTCGCGCTCCGGGCGCTTGCTATGCTGCGGCTTGCCGTTGTTAGGCTTGCCGCCTTCGTTCTTGAAGCGGTCATTGCCGCCAGGCTTGCCCTTGCCGCGGAAGTGTTCCTTGCGATCATTCCGGTCGGTTCGTGCGTTCTCGTTGCTGGCGGGCCGCGGTGCGCGCTGCTCGGCCTGATTATTGCCGCGGGCTTCTCCGCCACGGGCGTTGCCCCGCTTTTCCTGGTTGCCACGATTGCCACGGCCATCGAAACGGGCCTGCCGCCACAAAAGAATGGGCTTCGGCGCTTCTTCAGGTACGGCCGGCGCAGCATCTTCCACCGCTGCCGCCTCAAGCATTTCCGCAGGCACGCTGGTGTCGGCTATGGGTTCTGCCGTTTCGGCAGGTTCCGTCTTCACCACCTGTGCATCTTCGGATGCGGTTGGCGCAGGCGAGGCGACATCAGATGGGGCAGACTCGGCCGTTGTTTCGGCCGTGCTTTCCTTCGCGACTGGAGCCGTCTCCTGTGCCGGTGCCGGCGCTTCGAGCGCATCAAGTTCGACGAGCTTTGCGGCAACAGTCGCGGCTTCCGTCGCCTCCGGGCGATAGCCGAGGTTCTTGAGGATCTCCTCCATATCGTCGGCAGTTGCACCGAGGATCGACATCATGGCCGGGGTGACGACGAAGCGCGTACCATCGTAAGCGCCGTCCGGACGGGTCCCCGTTCCAGGCTTCCAGGCGAGTGCCGGACGAATGAGGTCGGCGAGGCGCTCAAGAATATCGATACGCACAGCACGGCGACCGAGGAGCCGGTAGCCGGCAAGGCGGTAGAAGGCAGGATCAAAACCCGGATCGGTGACGACCGAGGTGCGGCCCGCCGCAAGCACTTGCACGACATCACCGTAGCCCGGACGATCCTTGGCATCTTCCTTGAGCGCCCAAAGCAATGTCAACAGACCAGCGGGCGCTGGTTTCAGCAACAGCGGCAGGAAAACGTGATAGGCGCCAAACCGGACCCCGAGCCTGCGGAGTGCAGCGCGCGATTCCTGATCGAGACCGCGCACATCCTCGGCCACGTCACGGCGTTGCAGGACACCGAAGTTTTCGACGAGCTGGAAGGCAAGTCCCTTGGTGATACCGACAAGCGCGTCGGCATTGGCAAGATCAACCAGTGGCTTCAAGACCGTCTCGATATAGTGGGCGAGGAAACGATCGACTCGCGCGGCAACCTTTTCGCGCGCCGGTCCGGTCAACTGCTCATCCGCCAACAATATGGCACGCGGCTTAAGCGCCTGTTCGCCAGGTACCACCGATGCAATTGGCGCACCGATCCAGCGCAGCGTCCCGTCCGACCCCAGCGCGAAGTCGCCATTGGCGGAAGCGGCAAAGCGCTCTGCACGGTTTTCGAACTCCGCAGCCAAGGCTTTTTGCGCTGCCGCCCGGACAGCTTTGGCATCTGTTCCCTCGACCTGTGCGTCCGTTGTGAAACGGAAGCCGTCCAGACGTCCAACATGGTGCCCTTCGACAACGACGTCCCCGGCAGGGCTGATTTCAGCTTCTAGCATTGTATTCTCTCTCAGGCGCCTCATAAGCACGCTTGTCCTGCGGTCTACGAAGCGTTTCGTCAACCGTTCATGCAGTGCATCGGATAATCTGTCCTCAATTTCACGCGTCTTTTCTTGCCAATGTGTCGGATCTGCCAGCCATCCGGGCCTGTGCGACACAAAAGTCCACGTTCTGATCTGGGCGATCCGCCGCGAAAGAGCGTCAATATCCCCATCTGTGGAATCGGCCCTGCGCACCTCCTCGGCCATGTAGTTCTCGTTGACATGTCCGAATTCGACGAGATCGGTATACACCGACGCGATGATGTCCGCATGCTGCGCCGGCGCGATCTTCCGGTAGTCGGGCAGCGCGCAGGCATCCCATAGCAGGGCGACGCGTTCAGGCGTATTGGCAAGCGGCGCAACGTCGGGGTCGGCAGAGAGAAACTCGAGCGCCTGCTGGTCCACAGCCGGGAGCGCGCGCGTCAACCCTTCGATCGGTGCCGGCGTCTCGATCGAACGTTTGAGCGCGTTAATGCTCGAATAATCGAAGCGGGCGGTCCGCCACTGCAATATCTTGACCGGATCGAACGTATGGGACTCGACGAGTTGCACCAGTTCATCGGAAAACCCGGAAATTGCGCCGGTGACGCCAAAAGTGCCATCACGCAAGTGCCGCCCGGCACGCCCTGCGATCTGACCAATCTCTGCCGACGAAAGGTTGCGGAACTGATAGCCGTCGAACTTCCGATCCTGGGCGAAGGCGACATGGTCGACATCGAGGTTAAGACCCATGCCTATCGCATCGGTCGCGACCAGATAATCGACGTCGCCTGACTGGTAGATTTCGACCTGCGCATTTCGTGTCCTCGGGCTCAAGGCGCCCATGACTACTGCTGCGCCGCCATTCTGTCGCCGTATGAGTTCGGCGATCGCGTAGACTTCCTCGGCGGCGAACGCCACCACCGCGGTTCGCGGCGGCAGTCGGGTGATCTTCTTCGATCCCGCATAGGCCAGGTTGGACAGTCTCGGCCGCGTGACGACGGAAATGCCGCGCAAAAGCTTTTCAAGGATGCCGCGCATGGTCGCGGCGCCGAGCAGCAATGTTTCTTGGCGGCCGCGCAGGTGCAGGATACGGTCCGTGAAAATGTGCCCACGCTCGAGGTCATTGGCGAGTTGGACCTCGTCGATGGCGACGAAGTCCATGTCGGTCTGGCGCGGCATGGCCTCCACTGTGCAGACCGCATAGCGGGCCCCTACCGGATTGATCTTTTCCTCACCGGTGATGAGCGCGACGTTTGTCACGCCGACCCTTTGGACCACCCTGTTGTAGACCTCGCGCGCGAGGAGCCTGAGCGGCAAGCCAATCATCCCGGTCTGGTGCGCCAGCATGCGTTCAATGGCGAGATGCGTCTTTCCCGTGTTTGTCGGTCCGAGTACGGCCGTAACATCACGGCCCGTCAGGATGAGGGGAAGTTCGGGAGTGGGCATAAGGTTCATCAATTACATTCCAATACCGGCACTAAGGCCCATAAGGTGAGTGAGTAGCCGGGCATGCTTTCCGCGTAGCACTTTCAACGTCCGACAGAAAGTATGCGGGGGCGGCCGGATAAACAATCATGAACCGATTCACGGAGTCTTCCATTAGGAAATAGAACGCGAGAAGAACGAATCAGCTACGAATCGGCTCTGGGATGAGATTCCTGATTTGTTCACGGCAATATGTAGATTTTTCCAATAGGAGTCCAGCTAAATGCTGAATCACCTTTTGCAGCTCGGCTTAAACCTCCGCCTGTCCACATTAAAGCAACAACGACGCCACGCGCCACTTAATCGCGTAAAAAATACAGTATTTTTAGATACTTAGTTAGTATGAGTGCGGTCAATCATGACTATGCTGCCCTTGCATTCTCATTCCGGGAAGCATCGCTCGCCATCGACCCCGCCATGGATTGTTTCGCGGTTTGTTCCCGCGTTGCCGGGCGCACGATTAGGACAAGATTCAGCAACCGTTGGCTCGACTTGGGTGTCCCGCGGTTATGTCCGCGAGACACCGAACCCAAAGGATCAACTGAAATATTGCCCGCCGTTTGCGGAAATCGTGGAACCGGTAATGAAGCCGGCATCGTCGGATGCCAGGAACACCACGCAGCGCGCAACCTCCTCGGGCTCGCCAAGGCGGCCGACTGGAATTTGCGGAATTATGCGCTCGTTGAGCACCTTTTCATCGATCGCGCGCACCATCTCAGTTCCAATATAGCCGGGGCAGATGGCGTTGACCGTGATTCCGGCGCGCGCACCCTCCTGGGCCAGGGCTTTGGTAAAGCCAATGTCGCCTGCCTTTGACGCTGAGTAGTTGGATTGTCCAGCCTGACCCTTCTGACCATTGATTGACGATATGTTGATCACCCGGCCGAACTTGCGGTCGCGCATACCGTTCCAGGCTGGGTGGGTCATATTAAAGAGACCCGTCAGATTGGTATTGATCACGTCGTTCCATTGGGCCGGTGTCATCTTATGGAACATTGCATCGCGCGTAATGCCGGCATTGTTGACCAGCACTGCTACCGGACCGAGGTCGGCCTCGATCTTGGCTATGCCCGAGGCGCATTCCTCGTAGTTGGACACATCCCACTTATAGGTCCGTATCCCCGTTTCCTTGCTGAATTTCTTCGCCGCCTCGTCGTTGCCGGCATAATTTGCCGCAACATTATAACCGGCCGCTTTGAGCGCCACGCAAATGGCCGCGCCGATACCTCGTGTTCCACCCGTTACGATTGCTGTTTTTGTCATTGTCGCCCTCCCTTAATCGCATTTCCATCAAGCGCATTTCGATATTGATAACGCCGATCGCAACCTCCAATATTTAGGTGGCGAAACCGGCTCGATCCGATCAAGCCGGTTCAAATGATCAATCCTTGATGCGCTCGACGCAGAGCGCAACGCCCATGCCACCGCCGATGCAAAGCGTTGCGAGGCCCTTCGTGCCGTTGCGACGCTTCAATTCGTAAAGCAGCGTGTTGAGGATACGCGCACCCGATGCGCCGATGGGATGGCCGATCGCGATAGCACCGCCATTGACATTGACGATATCGGGATTGAAGCCGAGATCCTTGTTCACTGCGCAAGCCTGCGCGGCGAAGGCCTCGTTGGCCTCGACGAGATCAAGGTCCTCCGGCTTCCAGCCAGCCTTCTCGAGTGCTTTGCGCGAGGCGGGGATCGGCCCGGTTCCCATGATTGCCGGATCGACACCGGCCGTAGCCCAGGATGCGATGCGGGCTAGCGGCTTGATACCACGGCGATTGGCTTCTTCCTCCGTCATCAGCACCACAGCGGCTGCTCCATCGTTGAGCCCCGATGCATTGCCTGCTGTAACCGTGCCGTCCTTGTCGAAGGCGGGCTTCAGCTTGGTCAAGGCATCGATGGTGGCGCCATGACGGATGTATTCATCATCGGTTACAACCACGTCGCCCTTACGGGTCTTGATCGTGAAGGGAACGATCTCGTCCTTGAATTTCCCGGCTTTCTGCGCCGCTTCCGCCTTGTTCTGCGATGCAAGAGCGAAACTGTCCTGTTCCTCGCGTGTCAATTGCCATTTGCGGGCGATGTTCTCCGCGGTAATGCCCATGTGATAGCCATGGAACGCATCGGTCAGGCCATCCTTGATCATGGTATCGATCATTTTGTAGTCGCCCATCTTCACGCCGGCGCGGAGATGCGCGCAGTGCGGGCTCAACGACATCGACTCCTGCCCGCCGGCCACGATAATGCTGGCGTCCCCCGTTGCGATCTGCTGCATGCCGAGCGCCACGGCACGGAGGCCCGAGCCGCATACCTGATTGAGGCTCCAGGCCGTGGCCTCCTGAGGGATCCCCGCGGCAATTGCGGCCTGACGAGCGGGATTCTGTCCCTCGCCGGCGGTGAGTACCTGACCGAGGATGACTTCATCCACATCTGCAGCCTCGACGCCGGCCCGCGCCAGTACTTCCTTGATGACGGCAGCGCCGAGTTCATGGGCTGGGGTATTCGCGAACGCGCCGTTGAACGATCCGACGGCGGTACGCGCTGCACTGGCAATGACGATCGATTGGGTCATGGACGTCTCCTCAAATTTGTCATGCTGGACTGTGCAGCACACTTCCCGGACAGAATTCCCTTCCCGCCATCGTTTGACAAGCCCATTTGTGCCCAAGGCCAAATTATCCATTGGTGCAACGCAGCATGATCTTCGTCGCATCGCGTTGGATGCGCTGCACAATTCTCTTTGAATTGGAGCGCTTTACCCCTATCCTTCGGCCTTGATCCGTAAGCCGGCACGTAAATTCGGCGGAGGGCACGAGGTTGGGGAGTTGAGCAATGGCAGGAAAAACTGGCGACGTCGTGATCAAGAAATATGCCAATCGGCGTCTCTACAATACCGGCACGAGCACTTATGTGACGCTCGAAGACCTGGCCGAAATGGTGAAGCGCAACGAGGACTTTACTGTACAGGATGCGAAGACGGGCGAGGATATTACGCATTCGGTGCTGACACAGATCATCTTTGAACTCGAGAACAAGGATGGGCAGAACATGCTGCCGATCCCGTTCCTTCGCCAGTTGATCGCCTATTACGGCGACCAGATGCAGGTTGTGCTCCCGACATTCCTTGAACAATCCATGCAGGCTTTCGCGAAGGAACAGGAGCGCATGCGCGAGCAAATCACGGCCGCCTTCGGCAAGACACCGATGGACATGATGAATGTCAGCGCCCCGATCAAGCTTGTCGAGGAGCAAGTGCGGCGCAATACAGAAATGCTGCAGAATGCGATGCGCATGTTCACGCCATTCCCACTGGGACAGGGTCCGGCACAGGCCGACGAGACCACGCCATCGGAAAAGCCGGCGAAGGATAGCGGCCTCGACGAATTGAAGGAACAGATTGCCGCAATGCAGCGCAAACTCGACTCGCTCGACAAATAGCGACCAGCGTTACCATCACATCCGTCCGCTCCCACTTGGGAGTCGCGTCTGTTTCATTGAACATCACATTGCAGAGAGAACATCATGGCGCAGATCACACTTTCGAAGGCAAACTCGATCATCAAGGGCGCATTGGCAAAAGGCACTCAGGCCGGAATGCGACCGCTTTCGATTGCCGTGCTCGACGCAGGCGGCCACCTCAAGGCCTTTCAGAAGCAGGACGGCTCATCGATGCTGCGCTTCGAAATCGCCTTCGGCAAAGCCTACGGCGCTCTTGCCATCGGCGCGGGATCGCGAGCGGTGGAGAAATTTGCCAAGGACCGCCCGCATTTCATGGAAGGACTCGTCGCAGCTTCCGGCGGGCGCGTTATCCCGGTTGCGGGCGGGGTCCTCGTAAAGAACGCCAAGGGTGAGATACTCGGTGCAGTCGGTATCAGCGGGGACACATCCGACAATGACGAGACGGCAGCAATCGCGGGCGTAGAGGCCGCAGGCCTCGTCGCCGATGGCGGGCAAGGCTGAGCGGCATGACCGGATCAGCCAAGGCAACCGTCTTCATCGACAATGCGCGCGTTGTCGTTACCGAGTACCGGTTCGCGCCGGGCGAGAATACGGGTTGGCATCGGCACGGTCACGACTATGTCGTCGTGCCGATGATGGACGGACGGGTCAAGCTCCTGACCAAGGATGGCGAGTCATTCGCGGACATGAAGAAGGGCGTTCCCTATTTTCGGCCCGAGGGGGTCGAACACGACGTCATCAATACCAATGACGGTGAATATGCCTTCATCGAGATCGAGCTGAAATAAGACCCGAGAAAAAACCGTTGTTCATGTCAAAATGCGTTGTGGTGAGCCGTCATTGCATCGGGCGCATGTCTTTTGCGCTATAACCGGAAAGGAACAGCCATGAACTATACGATTTTGGCCTACGAAACACGAGATGCATATGCGGCGCGGACAGACCCTTCGAGGCAGCAAGCCTACGTCGCAGGATGGATGGCTTACTCGCAAGTCCTCAGGGAGGCGGGCATCATGGTCACTGGCAGCGGGCTTCAGGCGCCTGAGACGGCGACCACGATAAAGTTGCGGGATGGTCAGCCGCTGGTTCAGGACGGACCCTATGCCGATACCAAGGAACAGCTCGGCGGATTCTACATAATCAATGTGCCGGATCTGGACACGGCGCTTAGCTGGGCGGCTCGATCCCCCGCTGCCGTGGCGGGCGGTGTCGTCGAGGTTCGGCCAAACATCCCAATGTGACTCGATATGGAAGAAGAGGATACGCGCCGCGTCGTCGAGATGGCGGCGCGCCATTCCTATGGCCGGCTCGTCGTGTTTCTGGCGGCGCGTTCGCGTGACTTGACTGCGGCGGAAGACGCACTTGCCGATGCTTTCGCCTCCGCCCTGGAAACCTGGCCTGGCAAAGGCATCCCGGACAAGCCCGATGCGTGGCTGCTTGCGGTGGC
Source organism: Phyllobacterium sp. (assembly GCF_037994425.1). Classification (NCBI taxonomy): domain Bacteria; kingdom Pseudomonadati; phylum Pseudomonadota; class Alphaproteobacteria; order Hyphomicrobiales; family Phyllobacteriaceae; genus Phyllobacterium; species Phyllobacterium sp. Next base: position 4,940 of record NZ_JBBNAM010000426.1, on the reverse strand, counting down.
GCAAAATCGCCTGTCCGACGCTGCGCGCCGCGCTCGCGTCAGGGCTGCAGCGGTACCGACACTTCTCGCGATTGCTGACGAGGCTTACGCGACGGCCGATACCGCACTGTCGTTTCCCGATGAGCGATTGAAACTGCTCTTCATATGCGCCCACCCCGCGATCGAACGAACCGCGCGTACGCCGCTCATGCTGCAGACCTTGCTTGGCCTTGATGCCGCGCGCATTGGTTCGGCATTTCTCGTGCAACCCGCCGCCATGGGCCAACGCCTAGCCCGCGCAAAGCGAAAGATCCGCGACGCCGGGATGGAGTTCGACGTGCCCATGGCTGAGGACCTGCCCAAGCGGCTAAATGCTGTCATCGAAGCAGTTTACGCAGCGTATGGCAGCGGTTGGGATGATGTCGCGGGCGACCATCCACGTAGCAGGGGGCTCGAGTTCGAGGCGATGGAACTCTGCCGCCTGCTTCTCGGGTTCATGCCCGACGAACCCGAAGTGCGCGGCCTGTTGGCGCTTATGCTCTATTGTGAATCGCGGCGAACCGCCCGGCGCGGCGTCGCGGGCAACTATATTCCCCTGATGGAGCAGGACACCGCCCTTTGGTCGCAGGCGATGATCGAGGAAGCTGAGCAGCTATTGCGGTCGGCTGCGCTGTCCCGCCGTGTTGGTCGCTTTCAGCTTGAAGCGGCCATTCAGTCGGTTCACGCGCAGCGAAGGCGGACGGGGACAGTCGATTGGGAAGAGATTGCCCTGCTTCATGAAGGCCTCATCCTCCATGCGCCGATGATCGGAGCCCTCGTCAGCAGGGCTGCGGCCGTTGCCGAGGCGCGCGGCGCGGCGCTTGGTTTGAATCTGCTTGAGAGCATTCCCAGTGACGCAGCGAAAAGTTACCAACCCTATTGGGCAGTTGCGGCGCATTTGCTGGCGTCACTTGGGCGCGAAGGTGAAGCGCGATCAGCTTACGATCGCGCGATTGGCCTCTGCGACATTCCAGCAATGCGCGAATTTCTGGAGCGACGACGGCAGACATTGCTACGATGAACATGCCGCCAAACAAAAAAGACCGGCGCAAGGCCGGTCTTTTCGTTCAAACGTATCGAAGAGGCGATCAGCCTTCCTTCGGCGTCAGCACCTGGCGACCGCGATACATGCCGGTCTTGAGATCGACGTGATGCGGACGGCGCAGTTCACCGGAATTCTTGTCTTCGACATAGGTCGGGGCCGTCAGTGCGTCAGCGGAACGGCGCATGCCGCGCTTCGACGGGGAAGTTTTTCGTTTAGGTACAGCCATTGTTCCAACTCCAGTAATCAGTCAAAATCCGGCACTGGCCCGATTGAGCCTGTCACAATGGACAAAATTCCGGAAAGTTCGGGTGGGGCTATACACGGCTTGAGAGCTTTTGACCAGCAGGACTCGCATATTTTTTGTCGCAAGGGCAATCACTAGCGGATTTCGCGCCAGACCCAAGCCTACTTCACGCAGCCGATATAAGCACCCGCGCCGCGAGCGCGGCGCTCGTTGAGCCGTGCAAGCGTCTGCATGCCGCGTCCCGGCTTTGCCGGATTACGGACGATTGGATTGGGCAATGTCACTGCGAGGTAGGCTGCCTGACGCGGTGAAAGCTTGGCTGCGCTCGTGTTGAAATGGTGTTGCGCCGCCGCTTCGACGCCATAGATGCCGGGTCCCCATTCCGCGATGTTCAAATAGATTTCCATAAGGCGCCGCTTCGGCAGGATAAGGTCTGTGAGCATCGCGAGCGGCACTTCAAGGCCCTTGCGGACGAAGGAGCGGCTGGTCCAGAGGAAAAGGTTCTTGGCCGTCTGCATGGTGATTGTCGAGGCACCGCGTGTCTGCTCGCCATCGATCGCATCGGAAACAACGGAATTCAGCGCGTCCCAGTCGACACCCGAATGAAAGCAAAATCGGGCATCCTCGGACATCATGACCGAATTGATCAGCACCGGCGAGATTTGCTCGATCGGCACCCAGCGCCGGTCATAGCCCGAAAACGTCACGAGGTCCTTGACCATTAGTGTCGAAACCGGGTGCACGAATGGTAGGCGGTACAGGCTGAGGAGAACGAGCGGCAGCATGATGAGAACGACGCCGGCAAGGACGGCGTACCGCATCACCCGGCCAAAGGGCGAACGACCGGGATTAACCAGATAACCTCTCCCCCGTTTGTTTTTGACCAAAACCCTCGTCACTCAGTCCGTCCGCGCTAAAACTCCACTTGGACATAGAGCAAAGCGCTGCGGAAGGGAATTCATTCTGCGATTTTTTGCATTATCCACACGCGGCGGGGCAGGAAATTGGTCGCTGCCGCCGCGTGCCCCATTGACCGGTGGGCAATTTTTCGGTCATTGGCTGATCATGATGACGGATCACGGGTTTTCATTGTTTGAGATTACCTTGCAGCAACGTGCCGCCGCGGTCGAGGCGTTGCTTTCCGAATTGCTCTCGGATCGATCGCGCAGCGGTGAGATCGGCCGCCCGTCGAGGCTCATGGCGGCTATGCGGCATGGCGTGCTCAATGGCGGCAAGCGGTTGCGCCCGTTCCTGGTAATGGAAAGCGCAGCAATATTTGGTGCGGACAACCTTGCGGCTCTCCGCGTCGCTGCCGCGCTCGAGTGCATTCACAGCTATTCGCTCGTTCACGACGATTTGCCAGCGATGGACGACGATGACCTGCGTCGGGGCCAGCCGACGGTACATCGCAAATTCGACGAAGCGGCAGCAATTCTCGCCGGCGACAGCCTCCTCACCTACGCATTCGAACTCATCGCCGATGATGCAACCGAGCTTGATCCCAGCGCCCGCATTGCCTTGATCAGGCAATTGGCGCGAGCAGCGGGCATTGGCGGCATGACGGGTGGTCAGGCGCTCGATCTCGAAGCAGAGACCGTCAAGCCGGATGAGGATGGTATTATTCGCCTGCAGGCCATGAAGACCGGCGCGCTCATTCGTTTCGCCTGCGAAGCGGGGGCAATTATCGGCAATGCCGATCACAAGGACCGCGAGCGGCTGGCGGAATATGGCTCGGCGATCGGCCTTGCCTTTCAACTGGCGGACGACCTCCTGGATGTGACCGCCGATGCCCGCCATATGGGCAAGGCGACCGGCAAGGACGCCGCTGCGGGCAAGGCGACGCTGGTTTCCTTGCACGGTATCGAGTGGACAAAGCGTCAACTCGCTGGCCTGGTCGCCCAGGCGGAGGAACTTCTTTCGCCGTTCGGCCCCAAGGCGGCTCTATTGAAGGATGCCGCACGTTTCATAGCAGAGCGGCGTAGCTAGCTCGTTCTCGCCCCGATGGCTTCATTCGGCCGCGTGTGATCCGGCGCCTTGACCGAAACGGTCCTCGATATAGTCGGCGACCATTTTCTGGAAGTCTTCAGCAATTCCGGCACCGCGCAGGGTCGCTACCTTTTTGCCGTCGACAAATACCGGAGCCGATGGCGTTTCGCCTGTTCCCGGCAAGGAAATGCCTATATCGGCCATCTTGGACTCGCCGGGTCCATTGACGATGCACCCCATGACCGCAACGTTGAGCGACTCGACTCCGGGATACTTGTCGCGCCAGATCGGCATATTCTTGCGGATGTCGCTCTGGATCGATTGTGCCAGTTCCTGAAACACTGTCGACGTCGTGCGCCCACAGCCTGGGCAAGCTGCAACGATGGGAATGAACTGGCGAAAACCCATGGTCTGCAGCAACTCCTGCGCCACCTGTACCTCTTGGGTACGGTCGCCGCCAGGTGCCGGAGTAAGCGAAATGCGGATGGTATCACCGATGCCCTGCTGCAGCAAAATCCCAAGCGAAGCTGAGGATGCGACGATGCCCTTCGAGCCCATGCCGGCTTCCGTGAGGCCAAGATGCAGGGCGTGATCGGTGCGCCGCGCGAGTTCGGCGTAGACGGCAATGAGATCCTGTACCTGGCTGACCTTGGCCGACAGGATGATCTTCGAGCGCGCGAGGCCGATCTCTTCGGCAAGCTGAGCCGAGATCAGGGCTGACTGGACGATTGCCTCCCGGGTAACCTGCTCGGCGGTCAACGGTGCCCCTGCGGCGTGGTTCTTATCCATCAGTGTGGTCAAGAGTTCCTGATCTAGCGACCCCCAGTTGACGCCGATGCGCACGGGCTTGCTGTAGCGGATCGCCATTTCGATAATGGCGCCGAACTGCGCATCCTTCTTTTCCTTGAAGCCGACATTTCCCGGATTTATGCGGTACTTTGCCAACGCTTCCGCACAGGCCGGATGATCGGCAAGAAGTTTGTGACCGATATAATGAAAATCTCCGACCAGCGGCACCGAAAGACCGAGCCGGTCGAGACGTTCGCGGATTTTCGGGACGGCTGCAGCGGATTCGTCCCGATCAACGGTGATTCGCACGATCTGCGAGCCGGCATGCGAAAGCGCTGCGACCTGCGCCACGGTTCCGTCGACGTCGGCAGTATCCGTATTGGTCATGGACTGAACGACAATCGGCGCGCCGCCGCCAACCATTACGCCGCCGACATCAACACCAACTGATGGGCGCCGGGGAAAGGGGTCGGAATAATAGTCAGACATCATCACGCTCCAGATATCGCCGATCAGGTGGCGCAGCTATCGCTGTTTGTCAACACATAGAGCCTTTCCAGATCGAATAGAATGACTCTCGCGATGCTACCCGCTCAATGCAGAGCTTCCATGACAAACTCTCAAGGCTGCAGCCCTAGCAATTTTGCTGCGATGCAATATATTCCCGAGGCCGCGGGGCGGTGGTTGATCGAAATCAAAGGAAGCTATTGCCATGACCAAAAAGACCGCAGTCGTCACAGGTTCCAATTCCGGCATTGGTCTCGGCTCTGCCCACGCCCTCGCCGCTGCTGGCTACAATGTCGTGATCAATTCTTTCACTGATCGCGCTGAGGACCATGCGCTTGCCAAGGAGATCGC
>NZ_JBBNAM010000425.1:0-4290 GCF_037994425.1 Phyllobacterium sp. | reverse complement strand
GGGATGTCCATGTCAGGTGTATTCATCGATTCCGGTTTAGATGATGACGAACGCCGTCGCAGACTCTATTCAGGCGATATTTTCATATCATGCGCCACCGACACGACGAGAGAGCTTATCGCGCTTGCAAGGCAGATGCTTGATGAAGCCTTTGCTCCGCACGATCCGCGTACGATTCATAGGCACAAGACTCCGGAAGAGGTCGCCGCAATCCTTTCAATCATGAAGCCGGCCTTCATTCATCACCCGGAGTGCAAGAGGCTCATTCCGCTGATCATGAAGGAAAGCGGCGTCGATCTCGACAAGGTTTATTTCGATGTTCCGCGCATGCGTTCGGCCTATCCGTCGCATTTCCTGTCGTCCGGCATCGCCTATGCTTTTCATCCGCATCGCGACACCTGGTATTCGGCGCCGATGTGCCAGCTCAACTGGTGGCTGCCGATCTATTCGATCGACCCGGACAATTCGATGGGATTTTATCCGGATCATTTTAACGTTCCGGTCAAGAACAACTCCGAGATCTACAACTACTATGAATGGAACAGCAAGAACCGTGCGACCGCGGCACAGCACGTGAAGAGTGATACGCGCGAACAGCCAAAGCCGCAGCAGGAATTGAGTTCTCGATCTCTGCGCTATCTGCCTCCGCCCGGCGGCATCATCATGTTCTCGGGCGCGCAGTTACACGAGACAGTACCAAATACCACTGATGTCGCGCGCTACAGCATCGATTTCAGGACCGTGCATATCGACGACGTAGCGGCGCATCGCGGTGCGGTGAATCTCGACTCGCGCTGCACCGGCACGACGATGCGCGATTACATTTGTGCAGCAGACGGGCGGCCCCTGCCGGAAGAGCTAGTGGAGCTTTACGATGACGGCACCGCAACATCCAACAAGATCCTTCGCTTCGGTGACCGGTTGGTCGGAACGGCTGCGGAATGAATAATTAGCTCCTGTTTTTCGGAAACCGGACCAAATTCCCGGGCAAAGACGGATTGAGGGATTCCCTTAAGGGGGCAAATCAGATTCCGTCGTCGCATGAAGAAGAAGCAACCTTCGACTCGGCACGTTGAGACATTGTCGCTTGCGGCGTTGCGGCGGCTCGTTGGCGGTCTGTTGGAGAAGGCTGAGGAAGCCGATACGCGTCTCGCCAAGCTGGAGGCGGAGAACCGGACACTGCGCGAAGAGAACGAGCAGCTTCGCCTTGAGAACACCCGTCTGAAGATCGATAACGAGCTTTTGCGCGATGAGATCGCCCGATTGAAGAACCTTCCACCGAAACCGCCATTCAAATCGTCGGGCATGGATAAGGCGACGGATGGCAAGACGGGTGGCGGCAAAGGCGGCAAGAAGAAGCCACGCGGCCCCAAGCGCGACACGGAGCGCGTCAGCCGCGAAGAAGTACTGGGCGCCGATGTTCCGGCGGGTTCGCGCTTCAAAGGATACGAGACGGTCCTCGTGCGTGAGTTGATCCTGGCCAGTGAAGTCGTGTGCTACAAGCGCGAGCGATGGGTGATGCCGGACGGCAAGACGCTGATCGCGCCGCTGCCAGAGGGCGTCATTGGCGGCTTTGGCCCGGCGGTGCGCCGCTTCTGTCTTGTCATGCATGCGCAGGGCCAGGTGACGACGGAGCGGCTGACGTCGATCCTAAACGGCATTGGCATCGAGATCTCGAAGACGCAGGTGGTTCGCCTCCTGACCAACGGGCTGGATGGCTTTGCCGCCGAGGATGCGGCCGTGCTGCATGCCGGGCTCATTTCGGCACCGTATCTGAGCGTCGACGACACCGGCGCGCGCCATGCCCGTAAAAATTGCTATACGACCCAGATCGGCGGCGAGCGCTTCTGTGTGTTCCGCGCCACGAGAACCAAATCGCGGCTGAACTTTCTGTCGCTGCTCACCGGCAATTATCAGGATTATGTCCTCAATGATGCCGCCCTGAACTATCTTGAAGAACACGGCGCCGATCTGTCGCTTATTGCAAGGCTGCGGCGAGGCGAACCGCAACGCTTTGCCAATCAGGTGCCGTTTCTGGAATATCTGGCGCAACAGGGCATCGACATCCTCGCCGACAACACAGTCGTCCGCGCCCTGAGCGAAGCAGGCCTATGGGGAGCCATCCGGCATCACGGCCTCTTGGCCAACACGGTGATCATTTCCGATGATGCCGGTCAATTCCGGGTTGGCAATCATGGCCTGTGTTGGGTCCACGCAGAACGGCTGTTGCAAAAGCTGATGCCGGCAACGCCGCGCCAGGCAAGTCAGCTCGATGCCATGCGCGATCTGGTGTGGTGTTTTTACAAGGCGCTCAAGGCCTTCAAGCAAAAGCCCTCGCCCGGCCTTGGCAAGGCCATCCGCTACCGCTTCGACCGCATCTTCCGGGTCCGCACCGACTATCAGGAGCTCGACAAACTTCTGGCGCGGCTTCACCGGCGCAAGGACGAACTCCTGAAGGTGCTCGATCATCCCGAGATACCGCTGCACACCAATGCCTCGGAAAACGATCTGCGCACCGTCGTCACCAAGCGCAAGATCTCAGGCGGCACGATGAGCCGTGATGGCCGCATCGCCCGCGACACCATGCTCGGTCTGATGAAGACCTGCAGGAAGCTTGGCCTATCCTTCTGGCATTATCTGGGCGACCGGCTCGGCCTGAATGCGCCGGGAAACAGCATCCCGCCCTTGGCCGATCTCATCGCCGCATCCTCCTGACCGATTATCTGTGCTTTGAAAGATCGATGAGATTGGCGGGCTGGGCATGATCTGAAACAACCGGTTTGCGCAACAGCTGCGGCGAAACGTTCCAATGCCTGCCATCATCGCCATGCACGGTTACCGACTTGCGATTATGGCGAATGAGCACGCCGCGAACCGGATCGCCATATTGGTCGTCAAAGGCCACCTGATCGCCGACGTTGAATTTGAGCATGGCGTCATAGGTCTTCAGCTGCTGAATGGCGCGCAACCGTTCGACAACCCGCCGGTTCAAATCGCGTAATTGTGCTTCGCTCAGCCCGTCAATGTCGATGGTCATCGCGCCTCCCACAAGCTGCGATCGTCGTCCCCAGGGATATCGAACAGCTCATCCTCGAAGGTTGTGTCTTCCATAAAGACCATAAACTCCATGAACGAATCCATCAGCGGGCATCGATCCAGCAATGCGTCGAAAGCGGCCTCGTCGGTGATGGCGACAAGCTGCTCGATCGCCGGCATGACGACGGCCAAGGCGCGTTCGACCGATTTGCGTGATGGCATTCTTCCCGTGATCAACTTTGATAACCGAGCTTCGATCGCATCGGCCAAAGTGATCTGTTCGGGCGTCAAGGCTACATGCGACATGCCTGGCTCTCTCGCTAGGATCAACACACACGACCCTAACCTTGCGGTTCCAATTGGCTCAACCCCACGTCATCGCCATCAACCGAAATCTTCTTTGCCCGGGAATTTGGTCCGGTTTCTTCAAATGGGGGTAACCGGGGCAGATTTGGTGTGGCTTCTGACTAACGATTTCAATTTGAAACGGTAAACCAGAAATCCGGTGTCGATTTCTGACTTAGGATTTCAAATCGGACATCAGGATGCGGGGAGGCTGGAAAACTAAACCTCTATGAATCCAATGTATTGTGCGTAGGACGGGTGGTTCCGTTGCAAATTTCCTTATGGGCAGAGAATGAGCAGTGTTCCTTGTTTGTTCAGATGGCAGCGGCGAGGATGGCAAACTGTTCTGCCAGGCTTGGGTTTGGATTGTAAAGATATCTCGCCTGTCTCTTGCGCATCATGTGGACCATCTCGATACCGCTCAGCGTAGCTCTCGCGCTGGCATATGTCTGAAATCCAAGCATGAGTTGCACTCGCCGCTTGATCCGCCGATGGTCCTGCTCGATGCGATTGTTGAGATATTTGCTCTGGCGTATCCTGATCGGCGTCAGCTTTCGCCGTGAGCGATCTTGCAGACGGCTTGCCATATCACACGAAACGATTGCTTCCCTGTTGGTCTGGCTGCCATCGATGACAATGCGATCGGGACGGCCATGACGGGCCAGCGCCTTGTTCAGGAAGCGCTTGGCTGCCGCCAGGTCACGCTGCTCGCTGAACCAGAACTCGACAGTGTCGCCGACACTGTCGATAGCACGATATAGGTACATCCATCGACCGCGCACCTTGATATAGGTTTCATCCATATACCATTTGCCACTGACGGAACGCTTGCGCCGATTGAAGCGCTTCAGCAATATCGGCGAGAAATGCACGGCCCAGCGATGAATCGTCGAATGGTCGATGCAGATG
>NZ_JBBNAM010000424.1:0-3160 GCF_037994425.1 Phyllobacterium sp. | reverse complement strand
GGCGTATACCAGCACAGCACCGTTGCCCGCGATGGCCTGATTGACGTGATCGCCGGTTATGGTGCGCAAGTCGTGGCGCTCGGACGATCCGGTCATTTCATCCCGGTCGATACAGAAGCCGTGTCGGCGCAGACGATCGAACTGCTGCGCGGCTGGGCCAAGGAGCATGATCTCGACGCCATCGTTTCCGCCGATGGTGACGGCGACCGGCCGTTGGTGGCCGATGAGGTGGGGACCCCGATGCGCGGTGACCTCCTCGGGCTCATCGTCGCGCGCTTCCTTGAAGCAAGGGTCGTCGTCACACCGGTGACCTCCAATTCCGGCATCGAGGCGGCCGGCAGCTACCGCGTCACCCGCACCAAGGTCGGGTCCCCCTTTGTTATCGAAGGCATGAACAAGGCGACCGCCGCGGGCGAAACGGCGGTGATGGGTTTCGAGGCCAATGGTGGCGTGCTGACGCAGTCGGATTTCGCCGTGGCGAATGGAGCGCTGACCGCTCTTCCGACGCGCGACAGCTTTTTGCCGGTCCTGGCGACGTTGTTTCTCGCCAAGCAACAGGACAAGCCGCTTTCCGCGATCGCAGCCGATTTTCACCTGCCGGTGGCGGCCGCCGACCGGCTCGAGAATTTTGCCGTCGAGAGGAGCGCTGCAGTAATGGCGCATCTGCGTGCTTCTCCTGCAAACCTGGCGGCCTTCCTCAAACCGCTTGGCGCCGTTGGCTCGGTCAGCGATATCGATGGCCTGCGCGTTACATTGGCCGATCGCAACATCATTCACTTCCGTCCTTCCGGCAATGCGCCCGAAATGCGTTGCTATGTTGAAGCCGAGGATCAGGCAGCTGCCTCGTCGTTGCTTGAGAAAGGCCTTTCCCTCGTCCGCGACTGGACAAACACATCGACCCGATTGCCTATTGAAGGTTGAACTTTATAACCACGGTCCGTCAGTACCCGGAGATTTCTTATGACCAAGAAGATCATTCCAGTCATCATGGCCGGCGGCAAGGGCACCCGCCTGTGGCCATTGTCGCGATCGAACGCGCCGAAGCAGTTCATCCAGCTCGTCGATGAAAAGACGTTGTTCCAGCAAACCCTCGAGCGCGTGACCGACGCCGCCGTCTACGAGGCGCCTGTCGTCATCACCAATCAGGATTTTCGATTCACAGTGGCCGAGCAAGCCCGCGAAGTCGATGTTGATCTGTCCGCCATCATCCTCGAGCCGGTGGCTCGCAATACGGCCGCTGCCATCGCCGCAGCTGCTTTCCACTTGAAGAAGAAATTCGGTGAGGAGGCGATCCTCCACCTTCTGGCCTCCGACCACGTGATCGATGCGGGCAAGGATTGGAGCGAGGCGATCGCGACTGCGCGCCAGACCGCCGCATCAGGCAATATCGTCACATTCGGCATCAAGCCGACCGAGCCTGCAACCGGTTACGGCTATATCGAACAGGGCGAGCCGCTTTCGTCCGGCGCGCACAAGGTGAAGCGCTTTGTCGAGAAGCCGCAACTTGCTGCCGCAGAAGAGATGCTGACCGCTGGCGGCTTTTTCTGGAATTCCGGCATTTTCATGTGCCGGGCTGACCTGCTCCTGAATGAGCTCAGAATATATGCGCCTGCCGTGTACGAGGCTGCGGAAGCTGCCGTCGCCAAGGCTACAATCGATCTTGATTTTGTCCGTCTCGATGGGGCCAGTTTTCAGACAAGCCCCGATATTTCTATCGACTATGCGGTGATGGAAAAGACCGCCAATGCCGCCGTGGTCACGTCAGCTTTTGCATGGTCAGACCTCGGTAGCTGGGATGCCATCCGAAAGCTCGTCGAAAAGGACGAGAACGGCAATGTCGTTATCGGCAATGCCACCGTCATGAACACCGAAAATTCGCTGGTCCTGTCGCGTGCCTCGCATCTCGCGGTTCAAGGATTGAAGAATGTGGCTGTCATCGCCAGCGAGGATGCCGTCTACGTTGGTCGCCTCGACGAAGCCCAGGAAGTCGGCAAGCTGGTGAAACTCCTTGCCAAGGCCAAGGAAACATCAAGCCTGACGGAAACCCACCCGACCTGCTATCGCCCTTGGGGCGGTTATACATCGCTTTTCAACGGCGATCGTTTCCAGGTGAAGCGCCTGTTCGTGTCGCCGGGCAAAAAGTTGTCGCTACAGAGGCATTTCCACCGTTCTGAACACTGGGTATGCGTCAAAGGCACGGCTGAAGTAACGGTCGGCGACCAGGTGACATTCTTGCGTGAAAACGAGTCGGTCTATATTCCGCAGGGCGAGTTGCACCGGCTCTATAATCCCGGCCGGATTGTGCTGGAGATGATCGAAGTTCAGACCGGCTCCTATCTCGGCGAGGACGATATCGTCCGTGTCTCCGACGAGTTCGGGCGGGGATAGGCTCCCCGCGCGGATCGGCCCGGCGCCTGGGCACCAGCCGACGCTGATCGCCCTGATGCTGAAACGGAAGCTTCCTTGTGCTGTTGCCACTGGCTAAGGGTTAGCTCCGCATTTCACACGCTTGGGGCACAGGACGCGTGCTTCCGCGAAATCGCCGTTCCGCTTGCTGTCTGCCTCGCCTGGTCGAAACGCGGATGCGGCGTTGCGGTCGGTTGGCGCAATTGATCGGTACGCTGACGCACGTCTAAAGGGGTGTCCCATTTGTTCACGAACCGGACGGCGCGGTCGCCTCAAGACTGCTCGACGAGGAAGACGTGCCACCACCTATACCCACAAAGGGTAATCTTCCTCGCTGGGTCAGTATGCCTTCGTCGAGCAGTTGGAGAGGAGGTACGCGGTGCGCGAACCCTCCCGCCGCCGCTCAGCGCGGATTTATGGGCGACGTGTTGGCCGCTTGTGCGATGCTTCGATAACGATCGGCGCATCACCGTCGTGCATCGACATGTCTTTGGCTGCCCGCAGATCGTCGGTGTCGTGGCCCTCGTCGAACTCATCAAGGACTAGCCGGAGGATCGTTGCGGCTTCCTTTTTCTTTCCGAGGTCCGCTTCGAGTGCAGCGAGATCGGACGAGGCGCGAAGTTCCCAGCCGCGTGCGCACATCTTTCGACTGGCGGCGATGGCACCTGCAATGCAATGGCGTGCCTCATCCGAAGTGGAAATCGATCCCAAAAGGTTCCCCTTTATTCGCAGAAGTTCTGGGCCGTAGCAGAAG
>NZ_JBBNAM010000423.1:0-8873 GCF_037994425.1 Phyllobacterium sp. | reverse complement strand
GGCAAAGGCAGAGCGCTTCGCAGCAGGCGGATTGCCTGAGCTCAAAGACGCAATGTCGCGCCGCAACGCCGCAAGATCGACGGTTGTCGCCACTTACTTGACCTCTAATGTTCACGATATGTTCTATTATGGAATCCAACACGACTAAGAGTCAAGCAGTTGCATGGAGGGTGGTTTCAGCGATCGATGCGGGTAGAGAGAATGATCGATGACATGGTGCGTTCGACGCCCTCAAGCGCACCAATCTGATCGAGCAACCGGTCGAGTTCCTGGATCGAAGGCGCTTCAACGATCACGATCATGTCGAACTGCCCGCTGACCGAATGCAGCGTCCTCACCCAGGCGATCTTTTTCAGGGCCGATTCGACTTTGACGGCGAGTTTTGGCAAGGCCGTAACGAGCACATGGGCCCTGACGAGGTTCTGCTCATACTCCGGCGAGAGTTTGACGCTATAGCCACGGATCATCCCGCGCTTTTCCAACCGTTCGATACGGCTCTGCACCGTTGTACGCGAGACGCCAAGCTTGCGGGCAAGGTCGGCAGTCGAGGCCCTTGCGTTCTCACGCAGCACGGAAAGCAGGGCATGATCGGCATCTGTCAGCATAATGACTAATCCATACGTCGTATTGCCAAAAATTAGGATGTAGATCGTCAGTTTACATACTTCATTTCGCCGAACAATCTGCGAAATTCCTATGAGTTTTTTATATCCATGGGGAATCATATGAAAGAGATCGTTGTCGTAGGCGCAGGCAAAATCGGCGGAACAATCGCCAATCTTCTCGCTGGCACAGGAGATTACAGCGTCACCGTCGTCGACCGCGCGCAAACCCAGCTCGATGCGCTCGATATTTCGGCGAACGTTGCGACCAAATGCATCGAAATCGGCGAAGCCGGCGCTCTGGAACGGGTCCTCGAAGGCAAGTTCGCAGTTCTGAGCGCGGCACCGTTTCACCTGACCACACGCATTGCCGAAGCAGCTGCCAAGTCCAGCGTTCACTATCTCGATCTGACCGAAGACGTTGCAAGCACACGCATCGTCAAGCAGCTATCGGATACGGCAAAGACGGCCTTCATCCCCCAATGCGGTCTCGCGCCGGGCTTCATTTCGATCGTTGCCAATGACCTGGCAAAACGCTTCGACTCGCTTGAAAGCGTCCGCATGCGTGTCGGCGCTCTGCCGCAATATCCTTCCAATGCGCTCAACTACAATCTGACCTGGAGCACGGACGGCGTCATCAACGAATATTGCGAGCCATGCGAAGCAATCGTCGATGGTGAGCTGATCGAGGTTCCGGCTCTCGAAGAGCGCGAGGAATTTTCGCTCGATGGCGTGACCTATGAGGCATTCAACACGTCCGGTGGTCTCGGCACCCTGTGCGAAACGCTGCTCGGCAAGGTACGCACGCTCAACTATCGCACGATCCGCTATCCCGGCCACGCAGCCATCATGAAGGCGCTCTTGAATGACCTTGGGCTGCGCGATCGCCGCGACGTGCTGAAGGACATTCTCGAAAATGCTCTGCCGTCGACACTGCAGGACGTTGTCGTGATCTTCGTCACTGTCAGCGGCCGCAAGAAGGGCCGGCTTTTGCAGGAAACCTACGCCAACAAGGTCTATAGCAACCATATCGGCGCACAGCTCTATAGCGGCATCCAGATCACCACCGCGTCGGCCATCTGCGCAGTGCTCGATATGCTGGCCAAGGGCGACCTGCCGCAGCAGGGTTTCATCCGCCAGGAAGATATCGCACTCGATACCTTTCTCGCCAATCGCTTCGGCAAGGCATACGCGCAGGCCGAATCGGCCGGACGTCTGGTCGCCTGATAGCGAACCGAAACGAAAAAATCGCCGCCGCGCTGCCGCGGCGGCGATTTTTTATGTCTAGACCCACTCGCCCTTGCGCATGACCGGTACCGACGATCCGTCTTTGTTGATGCCGTCGACATCTATCTCGCCGGAACCGATCATCCAGTCGATGTGAATGAGGCTCTTGTTGCCACCCCGTGCCGCGACTGCATCGGGCGACAATTCTCCGCCGTTGATAAAGCACTTCGAGTAGCATTGGCCGAGCGCAATGTGACTGGCAGCGTTCTCGTCAAACAGGGTGTTGAAGAACAGCAGCCCTGAGGCCGATATCGGTGAGGAGTTCGGCACGAGTGCGACCTCGCCCAAACGCCGTGCGCCTTCATCGGTGCCAAGCACCTTGTTGAACACCTCTTCGCCGCGCGTCGCCTTGGCCTCGACGATCCTGCCCCCCTCGAAGCGAACCTTGATATTCTCGATCAGCGTGCCTTGATGCGACAGCGGCTTGGTGCTCGAGACGTGGCCGTCGACGCGCAGAGCGTGCGGCGTCGTGAACACTTCCTCGGTCGGGATGTTCGGGTTGCAGGTGATGCCGTTCTTGGCGACGGACGCGCCGCCGTGCCACTCATGTTCGTCGGCAAGGCCGACAGTAAGATCGGTGCCCGGCCCCTTGAAGTGCAGCGCTGAAAAAGCATGCGCATTGAGCCAGGCGGTGCGCTTGTGCAGGGCGGCGTTGTGATCGCGCAGGCGCTCACCGGGTCATCCACATCGACGCGCGAGGCCGCAAAGATTGCATCGGCAAGCATCGCAATTGCAACTTCCGGATCCTGATCGGGGAAGACTTGCTTCGCCCAGGACAGGTTGGGGTAAGAAACGATGTTCCAGTTGATGTCGAAATCTGCAATCTTTTCGAGCGCCGGCTGATAGGCGCGTGACTGCGCCCGGTTGGCGCGCGCCACCTTCTCGGGATCTTCGGCGGAAAGCAGCATGGGATTGTCGCCGGCGATGGCGAGACGCGCTGTATTGGCGGAAAAGGCCTTGGCCATGCCTTCATAGAGCCAGCCCGCCGAGCGATCGAAGCTGTTGTCCGGTGCGTTGCGATAACGCATGAGGGTCGCTTCCTCGTCGTTGTAGAGCGCGGTGACGAGACCGGCCCCGGACTTGTAGGCATGTTCAGTGATGCGGCGCACGAGTGGCACCGCCGCAAGCGGCGCGGTGATGAGAAGGTCCTGCCCTGGCTGCAGTTGCAGGCCGATCTTTACGGCGACTTCTGCCAGGCGGTCGAGCTTCACGGGGTCGACGGAGGGGATTTTCTGAGATGAGGTCATTGTAGATCCATGCTGGGTCGGGAAAACGATGCTCCAGCATAGAACCGGACTATCGGCCACATCAAGGCGATGGTCTAAATTACGATCGATCCTGCTTCAATCAGTGCCCTTCAGGAATGCGGCGAACTTCTCCTGATAATCCGCGTGCCAGCGCGAAAGGGGCGGGCGGTTTTCGATGATATCCCTGGCCGACCAGAGGATCCGCTTTTCATCGAGCGCGCGGGTAACGTCGTTGTCGGGGCAAAGGATATAGAAATCGCCCGCTGATACGCGATCGATCATGAAATCGACCGTCTGTTCGGATGTCCATGCGCCTGCCGGCTTTTCTGTTCGGCCGCCCGCGGCGAGCGGCGTATAAACGAAGCCGGGTATGAACAAATGTGCCGTTACGTGACAATCCTTCGTGTTTCGTAACTCGTGCTGCAAGGCCTCGGTGAAGGTTTTGACACCAGATTTGGAGACGTTATAGGCTGGGTCGCCAGGTGGCGTGGTGATTCCCTGCTTCGAGCCAGTGTTGATGATGAGCCCCGGCTTTCCCCGCTTGACCATTGAAGGTCCGAAAACCTGGCTGCCGCGAATAACGCCAAAGAGATTTACGGCGATGATGCTGTCCCAGTGCTTCACGTCGAAGACACTGCTGCCCGGCTGGATGCCCGCGTTGTTCATTAAGATGTCGACGCCGCCGAATTTGGCTTCGACCGCCTCTCGAAGGTGCTCCAATTCCAGAACCTTCGTGACATCCGTCGCAACCGCCAGGACGCTTTCGGGACCGGCCTCCGCCTTGAGCGCGGCCGTCGCGGCATCAAGCCTTTCGCCGCCGAGATCGGCAATCGCGACCTTCAGGCCCATTGCGGACAAGCGCTTTGCAGCTGCAAACCCTATGCCCGATGCGCCTCCAGTGATAACCGCAACATTGGATGATGAAAAAGCCGGATGCGCCATGTGTCTTTGTCCTATCAACGGCAAGTCCTGTCAGGACTTAAAGTAGCAGGCCGTAAAGTGAAGTAAAACCTTGGATCAGCCGAAATTCGGCACGCGCATATAATGGGCAAGCGGGGCAATTTGATCCCGTGAACCATAGCCATGTGACTGTTGCGCAGCCGCCAGGGCTTTTTGCCGAAGCGCTTCCAGGATCTCCTTTTCGGTGCTTTCACCCATGCACAATGCCTGGAGAAGGACGATTCGCGCCGTATCGGCAATCCCCGAGTGGTCTTCGTTGAGCGCTATGTCGAGGATGACCCTGCTGAAATCGATGCGTTCCAGCGAGAGAGCCGTGATGTAACGTTCTCGGTGAGCGTTTTCAGCATCGATGAGGGCATAAAGTTTTTCACGCAGATCGGCGCCGACATTCTCATATTGGGTGGCCAGATCCGGGGCGGCAGCGGCAAGTTTCTGCTTTTGCCGTTCGCGGTGCCGCCGCTGTCTCTCCGCATTGCTTAATGCCATATCTCAATGTCTGCGCCGTAACGAAACGAATCACTTCACCCTCTCTTGATAGGCCTGCCCGGCATAGCGGGCAACATTTCGAGGCCGTTACGCACAGGGCAGTTCCAAATTTCCCCGCTGGGAACGACGTTACGTAACCCCTCCTGCGGTAATTGCACAAAGGATCAAAGGCCTGCGGAAACAAATTGTTAGGACAATTTCCCCTATCGTCAGGCGAATCGATTGCCAACCGCGCTTGCCGGAGCTGGGAAGAAAATGAGTATGTTTGAAGCCGAAGCCCCGACACCTTGCCGGATCATCGCATTTCCGCTGACAAAAAGGGTCGCGAAGATTCGCGAGGTGGCTGCACGGATCATGGAAAAGAGCTCGGACAGGCAGGCGGGCGCCTATCGAAACCAGGTCGCTGAGACGTTATTCAGGCATCTGGCCAAAATCGGTGTGGCTGAGGAAGAGCAGGACGAGCAGGTCGGTGCCTTCTTTACGGCTGTGGAACTTGAACTTGCCCGGCTAGCCTATTTCAACGACGCAAACGACGAAACAGCTTACTGACGCTGAACCTAAGAAAAGGCCCGCCACATCTGCCGGGGCGGACCTTTTTGTATTCAAAGATATTACCTGACGGCGACCACATCACCGGTGCGACGGTCGATATCGACGCGAATATCATCGCCACGACGATCGACGCCTTCCACAACGAAGCGCGACCTTGTGCGCCTTACGTCATCAACGTCGCGAACGCCCTCGCTGCGCGCGATACGCACAGCTTCACGCTCGCTGATTTCCCTGGAGCGATAAACGGGCTCCCTGTATGGCTCAGCAAGCCGGACGCCATCGGGGCCAATCACGATCGATTGCGCAAATGCCTGCGGCGCGGAAGTAAGCGCGACCAAGGCAGTCGCTCCGGCGATCAACAGTTTTCTCATAACTCTTCCCTCACAGTTGTTGAATGTTCCGCCCATTCAGCGAGTCAACGTTCAAAATGCGGGGTGGTTCCTTGCGTAATGTGCGACGGCAACCCCGCCTTATCCAAAACCTGCTCGCTTGAGAGATTTCAGATAAGGGGGAAGGTGCACTGCACAAAACCGTCAGAAATATGACCGCTGGATGCGGTACTATGTATAACTCAGCCCAATCCGAAGCCCGGATATGCGTTGTTGTGCGCCGCTAAAAGGCGCTTGCTCAAGGCGAGCGCGTGCCTCCTCATACTTTGCAAGCGTTTGCCGCGCCTCGAACGAACTAGTACGTCAGTTTCGGATACCAGTCTTTGCCGCGTCCTTCGGGCGTGCAGTCCAGGATCGTCCAGATGGGCATCAGGTCCGGCGCGCCGCGCGGATCCTGTCCAGGATCGGCCGTGACGAAACCCATCTCGCCGCCCAGAAGTGACGGATTGTCCCGTCGCGCCGTGTGAAGACATTGAAAGCAGCATCGTCGCCGCCTTCCGGCGGCCAGGCATGATAGTCACGGCTGAACTCGCCGCTCGTATCGGCGTAAAGCTTCAAGCCGCTCCAGCCCCGCTCCTTTTTGAAGGCAACGAGCCGATCAATGGGCGAGCGGGCGACGACCGCCAGCGCAACACGCTGCTCGATATCGCGGGCCTCGCCGTCCCAGGCACTTAAGAGCGACGTGCACATCAGGCAGGGACGTTCGCGCTCCGGTCCGAACATGTAGTTGTAAACCACGAGCGTCTGTTTGCCGCTGAAAAGGTCGGCAAAGCTGACTGGTCCGGCCTCGCTTTCAAACCGATAGTTCTTCGCCACCTCCCCGCCTGGCGGCAGGGCGCGGCGCTGTTCCGCAACACGCTCTATATGACGCCGCAGCTCAATCTCTTCCGCCAGCAAGGCATCCCGTGCTTGCCGGTACGCGGCGCTCTCATTGGGAAAGCGTATGCCGTTGCGGCCGGCGAGTTCGGCTGCGGGGGTAAGGGCGTGGGGAGTGCTCATGGTTAAATCCTCTGGGTTGGCGCTTTTGTGCGTGCGTTCCGGCAGTTCGGCCCCAACGCCGTTCTACCGACTTGAAGTTTTCGTTCGAATAACGTTGATATCAACATATCGTCCAAATGACAAACGTTGAAGCTCGGTCATCGTTCCCTTGGCTATTGTTTTTCAAGCGCCGGACCGCTTCCGCAGCCACGCCGAAATAGCCAAATTGATCATGTTTCGATTTGCATGTGCCGTGTTAACGTCTGTTGCAGGAGATCACGGATGGATGCAGACATTACGATCAGACGAGCGCGGGATATTTCCGACTTCGAAGTCGCGCGGGAGTTCGTCAGTGCGCTCGGCGCGTGGGATACGGGCGTGAACCCGAAGACAGGCATGCCGTTCCATGAAGCGGTTGCCGCCTATTTCGGGGCTTCGCCGCAGGACCTGATGGCAAAATTTTCGGAAGAAGGTGCGGACTTCTTCATTGCCCGTATCGGCAGGGAGGCCGTCGGCTGCGTGGGGTATACCGACGAAGGCGACGGTATCGGTGAAGTACACAAGCTCTACGTGAAGCCGGAGTTGCGTGGCAAGCGCGTCGGCCTCGCGCTGATGACGACTGTGATGAATGCGATGCGGGAACAGGGTGCGACCACCGCACGGCTCGTGACGGCAACGTACATGGGTGACGCCATCGCGCTCTATCGCGGGTTCGGCTTTACTGAGTGCGAGCCGTTCAGCGACCCACCCGATGCAATCACGATGTTTATGCAGTGCTCACTGGTGCGTTGAGGCGAGTGCCACAAGGCCAATGCATCCTCTGAATCTAGAATCCGAAAGACTGCTGTGCCGCTGGCGCCGGATCGAGATGAACGCCTTCAAGTTCCAACATGCGCATTTTCGCGGTGGAGCCACCCGGAGCTGAAAAGCCCCCGATCTTTCCACCGGCCGCAAGGACACGGTGGCACGGAATAATCAATGCCACTGGATTTCGCGCCATTGCGACGCCGACGTCGCGTGCAGCTTCGGGGCCAGCGCCGAGTTGCTTCGCCAATGCGCCATATGTCGTCGTATCTCCCCAGCCAACACGTCGGGCGGCGGCGTAAATTTCCTTGAAGAACGGCTCCTGTTGGCCAAGATCGATGGTGAAACCGGAAAAATCGATTTCCTCGCCGGTAAAATAGCGCTTTACCGCGGCGACCACCTCGACGATTTCAGCGGGAGGGCTGGCAGGTAAGGCATCGGGAACCCGGCGCAACAGGTTGTGTTCGGTCGCGCCAGGGGTACGTGCCGGCAATTGGAAACGGGTAATGCCGACATCGTTCCAGGCGATGCCGCAAAAGCCCGCGGACGTTTCGAAGATCAGATATTGATGTGGCGACTTGGTCATAACAACCAGCTCTCAAGTTTCACCCTGCCTTGAGAATCGCTCCGCCAACTGAGAAATTCAATCCGATTCTTGCAACATGCTGACAAGAGCTGTCGGCTCGCCAGCTATTTGTGTGTCGCCAAGGCCGCCGTGATACCGAGGCCGACGAACGACGAACTGGCAAACCAACGCTTCAGGCGTTGAAACCGCCGGTCGCCGCGAAAAAATTCACCTGCCGCCCCGGCAATCAAGGCGAATATTCCGTCGCTGATCATCCCAAGGCCCATGAAAGTGAAGCCGAGGATAAGAATCTGCCAATGCACGTTGCCGCGCGAGGGGTCGACGAATTGCGGCAGGAAAGCGAGGAAGAAGATCGCGGTCTTCGGATTGAAGAGGTTCACGACAAAGCCGTCGCGGAAGATCCGGCGCAACGGCTCGGCGGGGAGTGCGGGCGCTTCGGGATCAAGATCTTTGGCCATGAAGGTACGGATGCCTATCCAGATTAGATAGGCTGCGCCGAGATATTTGACGACCGAGAAGGCAAGCGCCGACGACATGACGAGCGCCGACAGGCCGACTGCTGCGGCGGTAATGTGGACAATGGTACCGAGGTGAATGCCGAGCACGGACACGAGCCCCGCCGCACGCCCCTGTTCGACCGAGCGCGCAATGATGTAAAGGACAGCCGGACCAGGCGTCAGAAGCAGGACGGCTGACGCTACGATGAACAAGCCCCATAAGGTCAAATCGGGCATGACGATCCTCCGATATTGTGGTGGCTCAAGCAAATCACACAGCTGTCGCCAATGAAAGTAGCGCGCATGCGCCCTTGCGTGATGAAAATGCGCAATTGCCTATTTGGATCGATGCGAAGTCATGGCGGAGAGGGAGGGATTCGAACCCCCGATGGAGTTGCCCCCATGCCGCATTTCGAGTGCGGTGCTTTCAACCACTCAGCCACCTCTCCGCGCCAGGGAACGATCATTTCGATCCCTAAAAGG
Organism: Phyllobacterium sp.; assembly: GCF_037994425.1. Taxonomy (NCBI): domain Bacteria; kingdom Pseudomonadati; phylum Pseudomonadota; class Alphaproteobacteria; order Hyphomicrobiales; family Phyllobacteriaceae; genus Phyllobacterium; species Phyllobacterium sp. The sequence continues at coordinate 2 of NZ_JBBNAM010000423.1, read as the reverse complement.
AT
>NZ_JBBNAM010000422.1:0-1075 GCF_037994425.1 Phyllobacterium sp. | reverse complement strand
ACAGTATAGGTCGTCGCCGTACCGGAAAGGCAGGTTACCCCGGCGGCGTTGAGGATGGTCGTCGCCAGCGTGCACATCGATTTATCGTCGCGAACTTCCAGAACCTCGACCTGGGCGACGAACTCTTCGCCTACGCCCGCCGCCTTGACAAATTTCCACTCGGCACCGAGGAAGACGTGCCCGGTCCGGGCGTAACGCCGCCCTGTACTATGAGCCGTCCAAATATCGAGCGCGAGGCAAGGCCTTCGTCATAATGGAGCGGATTGCAGTCGCCGGTCATTTCAGTGAAGGCAATGATATCGCGTGCGCGGGTGACGCGCCGGCGTTCTGCGTTCGCGCCGACGTTCGGCTTACCGAAACGGGTACCGGACCATCCCGATCGAATGTTCGTGTCGTTCATATCTCGTCTCCTTGGTCGAGGGTGTCAGATTGCTGCGACGGCCGGAGGCCGTGCGGTTGTCGGTGCGACCGGGATCACTTTATCGCTGGCCGATCGACTGGCTAGCACGGCGATTTCGGTTTTCGTGGCGTCGCTGAATCGCTTATGCCTTTCCGGTAATTCGGCAAGTGACCAATCAAACGTGCCAATCGCGTCGGTGGCTTCCAGGATCGGTAAGGCGAGGCTGTCACGTTCTTTCTGAAAACGCGCCAGTCCGGATGCGGAGCCCGAAAGAATAGCCAAAGCAGCCCCTTCCGCGTCCCTCAGCGCATCCGAAATGCCGTGCGAGGTGAGCGGATCTCGGAAGAATCCTGCGTCTCCCACCAGCAACCAGCCCCGACCATGGGCCTGCCTCAACATGCCCTGCGTGCCGCGGAATGCCTTAAGCCTTCCGACATCATGCGAGGCCGCATGCCTGGCGAGGTTCGGCGCCAAGGCCATCAGCGCGGAAAGCCAGCCCGCCGAGAGGTCGCCCCGGAACGCCGTGTCGTATCGGCTCGTTGGTACAGATGCGACGATGCAGGCAAGGCCGTTATTAGTCGGTATCATTCCGCCGCTGACGCCCGGCCGGAAGTACCAGTGGTAACCCGAAGAGTCTGGCGCGGCTGCATAACCGAAAATGTGGGCCACCGAAGC
>NZ_JBBNAM010000421.1:0-18856 GCF_037994425.1 Phyllobacterium sp. | reverse complement strand
GGCCAAGGCGCGGTTTGTGCCTACCTTTCGCGGAAACGGGTCCCTGAAAGGAAGAAGGAAAACTGGATGTTCGAGAGCTTACAGGAACGACTTGGTTCGATTTTGAATGGCCTGACCGGCCGCGGGGCGCTGTCGGAAGCCGACGTCGCGGCGGCTTTGCGCGAAGTGCGCCGGGCCCTGCTCGAAGCAGACGTTGCGCTCGATGTCGTCCGCTCCTTTACCGACAAGGTCCGGTCGAAGGCAGTCGGCGCCGAAGTTCTCAAGAGCATCAAACCCGGCCAGATGGTGGTCAAGATCGTCCATGACGAATTGGTCAGCATGCTCGGCGAGGAAGGTGTTTCCATCGACCTCAATGCGCCCGCACCAGTCGTCATCATGATGGTTGGCCTGCAGGGTTCGGGTAAGACCACAACCACCGGCAAAATCGGCAAGCGCCTGACGGAGCGGGCCCGCAAGAAGGTGCTTTTGGCATCGCTCGACACACGCCGTCCGGCAGCGCAGGAACAGCTGCGCCAGCTTGGCGTGCAAACCGGAGTCGATACGCTTCCGATCATCGCCGGCCAGTCGCCGGTCGAGATCGCTACGCGCGCCGTTCAGGCGGCCAAGCTCGGCGGTCACGATGTCGTGATCCTCGACACTGCCGGCCGCACCCATATCGACGAGCCCTTGATGGTCGAAATGGCCGACATCAAGAAAAGGGCAAACCCGCACGAGATTCTCCTCGTCGCCGATGCCCTGACCGGTCAGGACGCCGTCAATCTTGCCCGGTCTTTCGATGAACGCGTTGGCATCACCGGCCTCGTTCTGACCCGCATGGACGGTGATGGCCGCGGGGGTGCCGCGCTGTCGATGCGCGCCGTGACCGGCAAGCCGATCAAGCTGATCGCCACAGGCGAGAAGATGGACGCGCTCGAGGAATTCTATCCCCGCCGCATCGCGGACCGCATCCTCGGCATGGGCGATATTGTCTCGCTCGTCGAAAAGGCCGCCGAAAACATCGACGCGGAAAAAGCCGCGGCGATGGCCAAGAAGATGCAGTCCGGCAAATTCGATCTCAACGATCTGGCCGAACAGATCGGGCAGATGCAGAAGCTCGGCGGCATGGGCGGCATCATGGGCATGATGCCCGGCATGGGCAAGATGAAAGACCAGATGGCCGCTGCCGGCCTCGATGATTCCATCTTCAAGCGGCAACTCGCGATCATATCGTCGATGACCGCGACCGAGCGCAGCAATCCCGACATTCTCAAGCATTCCCGCAAGCAGCGCATTGCCAAGGGTTCCGGCACCAATGCCGCCGACATCAACAAGCTCCTGAAAATGCACCGCCAGATGGCGGACATGATGAAGGCGATGGGCGGCAAGGGCAAAGGCGGCATCATGAAACAGATGATGGGCGGCCTTGGCGCCAAGATGGGTCTCGGTGGCCTTGGGGGCATGGGCGGTATGCCAGATCTTTCCAAGATGGATCCGAAGCAGCTTGAGGCGCTGCAGAAACAAGCGGAAGCCGCTGGCTTCGGCAAGGGCGGCGGCTTGCCCGGCGGTCTCGGTGGTCTGCCGGGTGGACTTGGCGGCCTCGGTGGCATGGGTGGTGGGATGCCGCGCCTGCCTGGTCTTGGTGGCGGTCTTCCCGGCCTTCCGAAGAAGAAAGGATAATCATGTCCTCATCGTCCCTCCCGAAGGAACTCATCGAACTGCGCGCTTCCATCGACAACATCGATGCGGCACTCATCCACATGCTCGCCGAGCGGTTTCGCTGCACCAAGGAAGTGGGCCTGCTGAAGGCCCAGAATGGCCTCGCACCGGCTGATCCGGCGCGAGAAAAACTCCAGGTCGAACGTCTGCGCTTGCTTGCCCAGTCGTCCGGTCTTGACCCCGATTTTGCCGAGAAGTTCCTGAACTTCATCGTCAAGGAAGTGATCAGGCATCACGAAACAACGGCCGCCAAGGAAAACGGCGCCTAAATCAACCTTCAAGGAGAATATCAATGTCACTGAAAATCCGTCTTGCCCGTGCAGGGTCGAAGAAGCGTCCTTACTACCACGTCGTCGTTGCCGACGTCCGCGCGCCGCGCGACGGTCGCTTCATCGAAAACGTTGGGGCGTGGAATCCCATGCTCCCCAAGGACGGCGACCGCATCAAGCTCAACGCCGAGCGCATCGAGTACTGGATCGGCCACGGTGCACAGCCAACCGACCGCGTTCTCCGCTTCCTCGACCAGGCAGGCATTGCCAAGCGCGATGTCCGCAACAATCCGGAAAAGGCTGTCCCGGGTAAGAAGGCTCAGGAACGCGTTGCTCTGGCCAAGCAGGCCGAAGAAGATGCAAAGGCAAAGGCCGCTGCAGAAGCTGAAGCCGCCAAGGCTGCTGCCGAAGCTCCGGCCGAAGAAGCCGCTGCAAGCGAATAAGCTGCCGCTCACCGCGAGCGATATTGGAAACGGGTGGCTGATGCCGCCCGTTTTCGTTTATCGGCCGACGTGATATTTTCACGGGCCTGCAAAAAAACCGAAACATTCCCGGTGCACAAAGGGGCAGCCAGCCAACCTGCCAGCCAAGGGACAGTTTCATGATGAAGCGAATTTCGCACACGCGCCGCAACTTCCTCGTATCGACCGGGGCTTTTGCCCTGACCGCAGTTTCAGGATTGGCGCTTCCCGCCATATCGCGTGCCGCCTCGCGTCCCGTCTTCACCCATGGCATCCAGTCGGGCGACGTTGATTCCAGTGCGGGCATGATCTGGACGCGCGCCGATCGGCCCTCGCGGATCGGCATCGAAGTCTCCACGACGGAGAGCTTTGCGGACCCTGTCCGGTTGCCGCCCCTCAATGCGCTTCCGGAGAGCGATTTCGCCGTCAAGCAGTTGCTGACCGACCTCGCTTCGGACCAGGAGGTTTTTTACCGTCTCACTGCAGTCGACCTCAACGATCTCAACGCCGTATCCGTACCGATCATCGGCCGTTTTAAGACTGCTCCCATGTCGAAGCGCAATATCCGCTTTGCCTGGTCAGGCGACACGGTCGGGCAAGGCTGGGGTATCGACGAGACTGGGATGAAGACCTATTCGGCGATCGCCAAGCATCAGCCGGATTTTTTCCTGCATTCGGGCGATACAATCTATGCAGACGGGCCTCTCGTCGAGGAAGTGGACCTGAAGGACGGCACCAAATGGAAGAACCGCATCATCATCGATGAGAAGCGGAAAGTGGCCGAAACGCTTGAGGAATATCGTGGTCAATGGAAATACAATCTCCTCGATGATCATGTTCGGGAACTGAATGCTGTGTGCCCGACCTTTCTTCAATGGGACGATCACGAGGTGACCAACAACTGGTCCTCCTCGAAGAGTCTCATCGCCGACGATCGCTACAAGGAGAAATCGGTCGCGTTGCTGTCAGCCCGGGCCGCGCGTGCCTTCCACGAAATGACGCCGATCCGCTATACACCGGCAGAACCGGGCCGCGTCTATCGCAAGATCGCCTATGGGCCATTGCTCGACGTCTTTTTCCTCGACCTGCGTTCCTATCGTGGCCCGAACGGGCCGGACATGGAGGACACGGTCACCCCGGCGTCGGCAATCCTCGGCGAACGTCAGGTTCGTTGGCTAAAGCGCGAACTGCTCAACTCGAAAGCGACGTGGAAGGTCATCGCCTCAGACATGCCGCTCGGGGTGATCGTCTGGGACAATGCCAAGGAAAAGAGAGGCGCCGAGGCGGTCGCCAATGGCGACAATGGTCCAGCCAAAGGCCGAGAACTCGAGATCGCCGATCTGTTGCGCTTCATCAAGACGGCGGGCATCACAAACACAGTCTGGTTCACGGCGGACGTGCACTACACCGCGGCGCACTACTACAACCCGGACAAGGCGCAGTTCCAGGATTTCGCACCTTTCTGGGAATTCATCTCGGGCCCGATTCATGCAGGTACCTTCGGCCCGAACGACCTCGACCAGACCTTCTGCCCCGAGCTCAAATTCATCAAGGCGCCGACACCGGAGCAGGGACAGAACCTGCCGCCTTCAGCCGGCCTGCAGTTCTTCGGTCTCGTCGACATTGAGGGCGCCAGTCAGCAGATGACGGTCCGCCTGATGGATCGTGAGAATGTCGAGCTTTACAAGGTGACGCTCGACCCCGTCTTTGCATAATAGCTCCTGGGCTAATCTGCACGCGTTGTGAGTGTGTCCCAGGCCGCCATCGCGGCCTCGGCGGTGCGCATGAGCGCTTCGCACGATGCGCCATCGCGCGCGGTAATCGACATTCCGTGCTGAACCGTCGCGTAGAACTCCGCGACCTTCTGGCAATCGACGGTTGCGGGGAGTTCTCCGTCGTTTTTTGCGCGCTCCAGGCGGTGGCGCAGCTTGATCACGTTATCGAGGCGTTGATCCCGTAGCAAAGCGCAAGCAGACTCGGATCCCTTCTCGCCGTGGAGAGCGCCAAGCACGATGAGGCAGCCATGTGGCTGGTCGGCGCGCGTATAGGCGAGCGCTGTCTCCTTCAGAAAATTGGCAAAGCCTTGACGCGCCGTCGCGGCCTCCGGCAAGGCATCCCAAATCTGCAAACCCACATTGTTTCGGTAAACATCAACCGCCTGCTTGAACAATTCCGCTTTGCTGCCGAAAGCTGCGTAGAGGCTCGGCGCATTGATCCCCATCGCCTCGGTGAGATCTGTCATGGAGGCGCCCTCATATCCTCGTTCCCAAAAAACTTCCATGGCACGCGTCAACGCTCCATCCCTATTGAACGACCTCGGACGACCTCTTGGCGACATGCTCCCACCTTTCTGTAATGAGCGATATATAAATCGCTTGACGGTTCGGCGCAAGCAACCTAAGCATTTATGTATCGTTCATTACATAAAAGGAATCGAGTATGGCACGTCTTGAAAATAAGGTTGCCTTCATCACTGGTGGAAGTCGCGGAATTGGCGCGGCCATTGCACTGAAGCTCGCCGAAGATGGTGCGGATATCGCCCTGACCTATACCAGCGCGGCGGGTAGAGCAGAAGAAATCGCCCGATCAATCGAGCAATTGGGCCGCAAGGCGATCGCCATTCGAGCGGACAATCTCGATGCTGCTGCGGTTGAGGCCGCCGTCAACGAAGCCCATGCAAGATTTGGCAGGTTGGATATACTGGTGAACAGCGCAGGCGTGTTTTCGGTGGACCAGATCGAAACGGCCACCCTCGACGAGTTTGACCGGGTCATGTCCATTCATGTTCGTGCGAGCTTCGTAGCCTCGAAAGCAGCGGCTGCACTGATGGGTGCGGGCGGGCGCATCATCTCGATTGGAAGCAATCTCGGCGAACGTGTCCCCTTCACGGGGCTTAGCATCTATGCCACCAGCAAGGCAGCGCTGACTGGCTTGACGAAGGCGCTGGCACGCGACCTTGGACCGAAGGAAATTACCGTCAATATCGTCCAGCCGGGTTCGACCGATACCGACATGAACCCCGCTGACGGCGACCACGCGGATGCCCAGCGTGCGTTGATGGCCATTCCGCGATTCGGCAAGGCAAAGGATATCGCCGGCGTCGTCGCTTTTCTGTCCGGCGAAGAAGGCCGGTTCATAACCGGAGCGTCCCTCACCGTAGATGGCGGCACCAACATCTGATCTGCGCGAAATGGGGAGGCCGCTCAGAGGTCTCCCTTGCGCACCAGTCGGCCTTCTTCTGCCTTATGAAAATACTGCGAGCAGACAAGCCAGCCCTTCAACGGCCGCAGCAGGATCAGGCTGCCGACCAGTGTCAACGGCAACGTCGTAACGACATGCAGCCAGATCGATACTTCGTAGGTCGTCTGCAGCCACAGCGCAAAGAGCATTGCCGGTACAGCCACGATCGTCATGGCAAAGAAGGCAGGTCCGTCGGCAGGATCGGCAAAGGAATAGTCCAGTCCACATACTTCGCAGGAGGGAGCAAGTTTGAGAAAACCGTTGAACAGATGACCCTGTTGGCATTGCGGGCAACGCCCGAGAATGCCTGTCTTCATCGGATTTTCCGTCGGGTGGAAATGAGCGTCTGACATTTGCATCGCCTTTCGCGGCTCGCCAAGCGTATGGATCACCATCCCATACAATAATTCGTCACATGGCGCCAATATACGCCTATTTCACATATTTTAAAGAGAAATGCGGATCCCAGCGACAAAATGACTTGATAGCGTTTTCGTTGAGGTATAATTGTATGGGTCGCATAACCATACAATGAGTGCTGTCTTGAACATTTGGAAGCCACGCATAGCCGCTGATGCCCGCTACAAGCATCAAGGTATTGCCGACGCACTACAGGCCGATATCGCCGCCGGACTGATCAAGCCCGGCGACGCGCTGCCGCCACAGCGCGATATTGCGCGTGAATTGGGCGTTGACCTTACCACGGTGACACGCGCGCTGAACGAGGTGCGTCAGACGGGTCTTATCGAGGCACGCACCGGTTCGGGCACCTTCGTAAAGGCGGCGCAGGCCGTTTCGCCGCCGACCACCGCAATGCGCGCGAGCGAACTCGATCTAAGCATGAACATACCCCCGCAGCCGGCCGATCTTCCTGCGCGCATAGCCAATGGCATCGCCGCCCTTCTTGGCGGCGGGCAGAGCTCCTTCCTGTCTTATCAGGAAACAGCAGGAACCGAGGCTTCCCGGGCTGCGGGCGCTTCCTGGCTCATTCCGCGTTTCGGCAAGGCACCCGAGACGGACCGCATTATCGTCGCAGGTGGGGCTCAAAGCGCCCTTTTTGCGGTTTGCAATCTCCTTGGTGCCGGCGCGATCATCGCCGCGGGCGCGGCAACCTATCCTGGGCTGAAATCAGTGGCGGCTGCGCTTGACCTGAAACTGCATCCGCTAGCCATGGATGAGTGCGGCATTACTCCAGATGCCTTCGAGGAATGCTGCCGGATCGATCGGCCCAACGCACTCTACGTCATTCCGTCGATTGATAACCCGACGACAGCAACGATGCCATTTGAGCGGCGGCGCGCGATCGCTGCGATCGCGGATCGTCATCATGTCCAGGTCATCGAAGATGATCCCTATGCCGAACTCCTCGAACAGCCCCTTCCCGCGCTGGCGACGCTCGTTCCTGACCTTACGTGGCACATCGCCACCTTGTCGAAATGTGCTACACCAGCGCTGCGTATTGCCTTTGTTGCTTGTCCCTCTTCACTCGATGCATTGAAACTCGCATCAAGCCTGCGCGCCAGCAATCCAGGCGCATCTCCGCTCCTCGCCGCGCTGGCGACGGACTTTATCGAGTCGGGAACCCTACGCCGGATCGCGCTTGCCATCAGGACGGAAAGCCGGGAGCGTCAGAGCTTTGCGGCCAAAATCCTCAAGGACTGGGCCTATAGGGCAGAACCGGCCGGACATCATCTCTGGCTATCACTGCCTCAGCAATGGCACGCCGGAGAGTTTTCCGCGCTTGCGGTTCGCTCTGGAATCGGCATCGTGCCGGCATCGGCGTTCAGTATCGGTCCATCAAGCGTGGAGGCCGTTCGCCTATCCCTCGGTGCCCTTGCCGATAGGACACGGGTGGAGCAGGGCCTCATTCTGCTCGATCGACTTTTGCGTGAGCCGAAGTTCAGCCCCGGCCTGATTGTATAGCGAGAGCGGCGACCTTCAGAACAGGCTTCCCTGGGCACTAATAGGATGAAAGATCGGGCGACTTGCCGCCCCTGCGAAGATCCGGTGTTCCAGATCAATGAGGAAGCGCTTACGGCGCTGACCGCCGCCATATCCGGTCAGCGACCCATCGGCGCCGATGATCCTGTGGCATGGGACGACGATGGCGACACGGTTCTGACCGTTCGCGGCCCCCACGGCCCGGCTGGCATTCGGTCTCCCGATGGAGCGGGCCATCTCCCCGTACGAGTGGGTCTGGCCATAGGGAATTTCGCGCAATTTTGCCCACACTTCATTTTGGAACGCGTTACCTGGAAGGACGAGCGGCGTCTCGAACAGGGTCAGTTCGCCGGCGAAATAAGCCGCAAGCTCGGCCTCGATCTGATTTAGGACGGCATTTCGTCCGGGCTCTATCGTATAGCCGTAGCGCCGCTCCAACTCCTCCATTTCCGAAGCAACGGCCGGGCGATCAGCGAATTCAAGGAGAGAGAGCCCCTCGCTACTTGCCATGGCGATCATGGGGCCGATAGGCGTTTCCACCGTTCTGCGGAGTAAAATCTTGATCACGTCCGATCTCCTGATTCGGGCACAATCGTAGCATCCTGACCGGGCCAACCAATCCGATTCCGTCAGGCGTATTGCGCAGTCGCCGCGACGGTCACGGTCGTCCCTGCTGCGTGGAGCGCCTGCACAATATTATCGGGCGGATCGCGATCGGTCACAAGTTCGTCGATGCTCGTAAAATCGCACACCTGAACGAGGCCGCGTCGTCCGAACTTTGACGCATCCGTTATCGCGATCGTGCGTGCTCCGCGGGAAAGCACGGTACGGGCAAACTCTGCTTCTTCCAGGTCGTAGTCCGTTATTCCTCCAGGCGCGTCCAGCGCGCCGACCGAAATCACCGCATGGGCAACGCTGAAACGGCTGACGAACTCGATCGCCGAGACGCCAAATGCGGCACCGCTGTCGCTGCGCAGTTCCCCGCCGGCCATGAACACCTTGTTGCCGTTGACAGTGGCAAGCGTCCGCGCGATGTCAGAGGAATTCGTCACGACGGTCAGGTTACGGTGCTGCAGCAGTTCGCGGGCGAGAAAACTTGTCGTCGTCCCCGTGTCGAGCATGACCGATTCACCATTGCGGATCGTGGCAGCGACCCACTGGGCGATCACCCTCTTGGCGCTTGCATTCTCGCGCATCCTCAGTTCGAAGGGCGCCTCGCCAATGTGCTGCGGCAGCCCAATCGCCCCATGGATGCGGGCGACCATGCCCGCGTCGGTCATGGGCTTGACGTCGCGCCTGATGGTTTCCAGCGATACTCCAAGCTTCAGAGCCAGATCCGAAATCGAGATCGTGCCTTCCTCTTGCAATAAACGCCGAATCTCGCCACGTCGCTTGGAGCTCACATCAAAACCTCAAAATAGAGTAAACATACTACACCATTGCCACATATTTTACGCATATCAGGCAATAAAACCACAAATTACCACACAAATATGTTGACAGACCCGTCGACTTGGCAGACCATAACGCTACTGGGGTAAATGGTAGTGCGTGGTTCGACTGGCTCACCATGGTGGAGCCCGTCCTTGCAGGTACCCAAGATGCCGATGCGAGGATGCTGAGTGAAAGTGTTTGCCATAGACGAATTGCCTGTTCACGGAGAGTCCACAACCTTCAGCGGACAGGGGGCCTTCTTTATGGTGAGTCAGTCCAACCGCCCACTTATCCAAGCCTATCCTTTAACGTGTTCGAGCCCGGGCCAGACAGGGTAGTATATCGCCAATGGCTCCCACACCCGATGTGCACCTTGGTGAGCCTATAGCGCGACGCATCGCGGCGCTGCCGATCTGGCAAGGCGACATAACAATTGCCCTTTTGAAGGGTGGCATCAGCAATGAAAGCTACGTCGTGGAAGATGGGTGCCGCAAATATGTGGTTCGCTTCGGCAAGGACTACCCCTTTCACCATGTATTCCGCGACCGCGAGGCAATGACGGCGCGAGCCGCGCATCACGCCGGGTTTGCGCCCGAGGTCTTCCACGCGGGCGATGGCGTCATGGTGACGGCATTCCTCGGCGCGAGAACGTATGAAGCTGCCGACATTCGCGCAAATATTCCGCGTATTGCAGATCTGATCCGGGGGTTCCACGCGCGGATGCCGGAACACATTCTCGGGCCCGGTTTCATGTTCTGGGTATTCCATGTCATTCGCGACTACGCCCGAACCCTCGCGGCCGGCAAGAGTCGCATGGTCCGGCACCTTGCCGGCTACCTCGCAATTGCCGACGAAATGGAGGCGGCGCAGAAGCCGCTGCCGATTATCTTCAGCCACAACGACCTTCTTCCCGCAAATATCCTCGATGACGGAGAAAGGCTGTGGCTTATCGATTTCGAGTACGCCGGCTTCTCGACGGCGATGTTCGACCTTGCCGGACTTGCCTCCAATGCCGGGTTCGATCCAAACGAGTCCGAGGCGCTCCTCGAAGCCTATTTCCGGACTACGCCGGATATGACGCTGACCCGTGCGCACGCGGCCATGCAATGCGCCTCGTTGCTGCGTGAGGCCATGTGGAGCATGGTCTCAGAACTTTATTTGAATGCACCGGGTGTCGACTATCTCGCCTACACGACCGAGAATCTGCAACGGCTGGACGAAGCGCTGGACCACTACAGAACGAAATACGGGAAGACCATGTCATGACCATGCCAACCCACGCAGAGATCGTCGTCATCGGCGGCGGTATCATCGGCTGCTCGACGGCATACCATCTTGCCAGAGACCACAAGGCCAACGTGGTGCTGCTCGAGATGGGCCAGCTGACGTCCGGGTCCACATGGCACGCAGCCGGTCTCGTCGGGCAGTTGCGTTCGTCGGCCTCGATTACGCGCGTCCTGAAATACTCCGTCGATCTCTATAAACGGCTCGACGCGGAAACCGGCCTCGCCACCGGCTGGAAGATGACGGGCTGTCTGCGCCTCGCCACCAATGAGGATCGCTGGACCGAGTTTCGCCGGTTGGCGACCACGGCGAGAAGCTTTGGTATGGAGATGCATCTCCTTTCGCCGCAGGAGGTCAGATCCAGGTTTCCACTCATGGAGGTCGATGATCTCGTTGGCGCAAGCTGGTTACCGACCGATGGTCAGGCGAGCCCATCAGATATCACTCAATCGCTGGCGCGCGGCGCACGCATGCATGGCGCCAAGCTCATCGAGAATATCCGGGTCACCGGCTTCGAGATGGAGGGTGATCGCATCGTCAGGGTGAGAACCGACAAGGGGGAAATCACTTGCGAGAAAGTCGTCAACTGTGCTGGCCAATGGGCGAGACAGGTTGGCGAGTTGGCTGGCATCAACGTGCCGCTGCAACCGGTAAAGCACCAGTACATCATCACCGACAAGATCGATGGCCTGGCGGCCAATGCGCCGACAATCCGCGACCCCGATCGCCGGACCTATTTCAAGGAGGAGGTCGGCGGGCTGGTGATGGGTGGCTACGAACCAGACCCCCAACCCTGGACGACCGGCGACGTGCCGAATGACTGGCAATTCCGGCTGTTCGACGATGATTTCGATCATTTCGAGCAGCACATGCTGCAGGCGATCGAGCGCATTCCCGCGATCGCAGCGGTTGGCGTCAAGCAGATGATCAACGGACCCGAGAGCTTTACCCCCGATGGCAATTTCATCCTCGGCATTGCGCCGGAATGCACCAACATGTTTGTCGGAGCCGGATTCAACGCGTTCGGCATCGCGTCGGGCGGCGGTGCGGGCTGGGTCCTGGCGCAATGGGTCGTAGACGGCGAAGCGCCTCTCGATCTGTGGACGGTCGACATCCGCCGCTTCTCCAATCTGCACCGCGACCGGCAGTGGGTTCTCGACCGAACGCTCGAAGCCTATGGCAAGCATTACACCGTCGGTTTTCCGCATGAGGAACATACGTCCGCCCGCCCGGCTATCGTCTCGCCGCTCTACGAGCGTCTCAAGCAGTGTGGCGCGGTCTTCGGCTCGAAGCTGGGTTGGGAACGACCGAACTGGTTTGCCCCGGAAGGCGTGAAGGCCGAAGATGTCTACTCGATGGGCCGCCAGAACTGGTTCGATGCCGTCGGCGACGAGCATCGGCGTGTACGCGAGAAAGTCGGCATCTTCGACCAATCTTCCTTTGCCAAGTTCGAACTAACCGGCAAGGATGCAGGCAAGGCGCTCGACTATATCTGCGCCAACGACGTCTCGAAGCCGGCTGGTCGCTTGACGTATACGCAGATGCTCAACACGCGCGGCGGCATCGAGTGCGACCTTACGGTGGCGCGACTTGCCGAGGACCAGTTCTATATCGTCACCGGTACCGGCTTTCGGACGCATGATTTCGCCTGGATCAAAGACCATATCGGCGGCAAATTCGATGCAACGCTTGCCGATATCACGGAAAGATTCGGAACGCTTTCACTCATGGGGCCGAAAGCGCGTGACGTGCTGGCGAAGGTAACGAATTCCGACGTTGGGAATGTGGCCTTCCCGTTCGGCCATGTGCGCGAGATTGAGATCGCCGGCACGCTCGTCCGGGCATTGCGTGTCACTTATGTGGGTGAACTCGGATGGGAACTGCACGTTCCCATTGCCGCGACGGGCGGCGTGTTCGACGCGCTCATGCAGGCGGGCGAACCTTTTGCGATACGGCCCGTGGGCTACCGCGCCCTGGAATCGCTGCGGCTCGAAAAGGGCTACCGCGCCTGGGGAAGTGATATCACCCCCAATGACTCGCCTTTCGAAGCCGGACTCGGCTGGGCGGTGAAGCTTAAAGGCCAGACCGATTTTCTCGGCAGGAAAGCGGCCGAGGTAACGAACAATGGCCAGCTTAAGAAGCGGCTCGCGGGGATCACGGTATTCGACAAGGACGTCGTCCTCTTGGGACGCGAGACGATCCTGCGTAATGGCGAACCTGTGGGGTACCTTACCAGTGGCGGCTATGGGTATACCGTCGATAGCCCCATCGGCTTTGGCTATATCCGCAATACCGAAGGCGTTGACGATGCATTCCTGGCAGAGGGCGAGTACGAACTCGTCGTCGCCAATCAGCGCTTTGCCGCAAAACTTCATCTTGCGCCGCTTTATGACCCGGCAAACGTCCGCATAAGGGCTTGAGTGGACGCACGAAGTTGTGTTTCGCGGCGTAAATTGCCGGGGTTGACTTTAGTATGGACAGGACCAAATGACAGCGCGCTGGCTCCTCCATTGCGGGGCGGCGCATCTTTCAACCGGAGTTTATCTCTAATGCCCAACGACGACAGTCAAAGTCGATTGTTTGCGCCGTCATCGGCGATCTTGGCCTGATTGAGAGATCAGCTTGCCTCGATCCCCTGTGACGGCGGATCGACAGAAAGGCGAGCAAAATGAACGACCTTCGCTTTACCCAAGGTTTGGTTGGTGCCGGAGCGGCACCCGCCATGACCATCGCGGAACAGCTTGCAACCATGCAGGCTGCCGATGCCGTCGAGCTTCTCAATGAACTCGACCTAACCGATGCCATCAGCATCGTTTCTGAAATGCCGATCGACCACGCCGTACTGATCCTTGACCAGCCGGAACTGCATTCGGCCGCCGCTATCATCGCGAAGCTTCCCGGTACCATTGCATGCGAGTTGCTCGACGCCATGTCGGCAGACCGAGTCACTGACATCTTCCATGAGCTCGATGGCGAGGCTCGCGACCGGTTGTTTCCCGGTCTCGGTCGCGACACCCAGCTGGCCCTGCGCAAACTGCTGCGCTACCCGCCCCATACGGCAGGTAGCTTGATGACTACCGAGTTCGTCAGCGTTCCAGCCAACTGGACCGTTGCGCGCACGCTGCAATACATCCGAGAGGTGGAGCGCTCTCGCGAGACGGTCTATGCCATCTATGCCATTGAACCTGAAACCCGGGGTCTGCTGCGTGCAGTTGCCCTGCGCCGGCTGATTGCCAGCGAGCCCGAAGCATCAATCATGACAGTGGGCCGCGATGTTGCTCCGGTAACCGTGGGTCCCTTTACCGACCAGGAAGACGTTGCACGCCTGTTTCGCAAGCACGACCTCCTCGCCGTGCCGGTGGTCAATGACGGCAACCAGATCATCGGCATCGTTACCGTCGATGATGTGATCGACGCCATGACGCAGGAGATGACCGAGGATACGCTGAAATTCGGTGGCATGGAGGCTTTGAACAAACCCTACATGCAGATCAGCTTCCTGCAGATGATCCGCAAGCGCGCTGGTTGGCTGGGGGTCCTTTTCCTCAGCGAAATGCTGACGGCAAGCGCGATGCAACATTTCGAGGGCGAACTTGAGAAGGCCGTCGTGCTGACGCTGTTCATCCCGCTGATCATGAGCTCCGGCGGTAATTCCGGATCGCAGGCAACATCGCTGTTGATCCGCGCCCTCGCTCTTCAAGAGCTGCGGCTCAAGGACTGGTGGCGAGTCGCGCTGCGCGAGCTGCCGACCGGCATCGTGCTCGGCAGCTTCCTCGGGCTGATCGGTGTCATTCGCATCACAAGCTGGCAGATGCTCGGACTATACGACTACGGTGAACATTGGCATCTGGTTGCCGCAACTGTCGGGACGGCTCTGATTGGCATCGTGACCTTTGGATCGCTGGCGGGGTCGATGCTGCCGTTCATCCTGCAGAAGATCGGCTTTGATCCGGCGAGCGCCTCTGCGCCCTTCGTTGCAACGCTCGTCGACGTCACAGGTCTTGTCATTCTACTTCAGCATCGCCCTTACGATCCTGTCGGGGACGCTGCTCTGAAATTACGTGCGGCGGGTGGACTACCGTCCGCGGCACGTGGCCATGCGGAGCAGCGCATTTGCATGGCTGCAATGCTGGGCCGAAATGCTTTGCCCCTTTCGCAAATGCGAAAAAACATGTATGGAGCGCGCAAATGTAAAGCGGCGCATCATATGTGGCGTCCCCAATCTTCCAAAGAGAACCTTATGAAACTGCGCAACATCGCGATCATCGCACACGTTGACCATGGCAAGACCACGCTTGTCGACGAGCTTCTGAAACAGTCCGGCAATTTCCGCGACAACCAGCGCGTTGCCGAGCGCATGATGGATTCAAACGACATCGAAAAGGAACGCGGGATCACCATTCTCGCCAAGGCTACTTCGGTCGTCTGGAAGGACACGCGCATCAACATCGTCGATACGCCTGGTCACGCCGATTTCGGCGGCGAGGTCGAACGCATTCTGAGCATGGTCGATGGCGCCATCGTCCTCGTTGACGCAGCCGAAGGCCCGATGCCGCAGACGAAGTTCGTCGTCGGCAAGGCCCTGAAGGTTGGACTTCGCCCCATCGTTGCGATCAACAAGATCGACCGCCCGGACGCCCGCCACGAGGAAGTTGTCAACGAGGTCTTTGATCTCTTCGCCGCTCTCGATGCCACCGACGAACAGCTCGACTTTCCGATCCTCTACGGTTCCGGCCGGAGTGGCTGGATGGCCAAGAACCCGGAAGGTCCGCAGGATCAGGGCCTGGCGCCGCTGTTCGATCTCGTGCACGAACACGTTCCGGAGCCGACCGTCGGCGAAGGGCCGTTCCGCATGATCGGTACGATCCTCGAAGCCGATCCGTTCCTGGGTCGCATCATCACCGGCCGCATTCACTCTGGTACGGTAAAGTCGAACCAGCAGGTCAAGGTTCTGCATGGCGACGGCGCTCAGCTTGAGACCGGCCGCATATCCAAGATCTTGGCTTTCCGTGGCCTCGAGCGGCAGTCGATCGATGAAGCGCATGCAGGCGACATCGTTGCAATCGCCGGGTTGCAGAAGGGCACCGTCGCCGACACGTTCTGCGCGCCGGAAGTGACCGAACCATTGCAGGCGCAGCCCATCGATCCCCCGACCGTTACCATGTCGTTCATCGTCAATGACTCGCCGCTTGCCGGCACTGAAGGTGACAAGGTCACGAGCCGCGTCATTCGCGATCGCCTCCTCAAGGAGGCCGAAGGCAATGTTGCGCTGAAAATCGAAGAATCGAGCGACAAGGATTCGTTCTACGTTTCTGGCCGCGGCGAGTTGCAGCTCGCGGTTCTAATCGAGAACATGCGCCGTGAGGGCTTCGAACTTGGCGTATCGCGTCCGCGCGTCGTCATGCAGAAGGACGAAAGCGGCAACATGCTCGAGCCTATCGAAGAAGTTCTGATCGACGTCGACGAAGAATATTCCGGTACGGTTGTGCAGAAAATGTCTGAGCGGAAGGCCGAGATGGTCGAACTCCGTCCATCCGGCGGCAATCGCGTGCGCCTCGTCTTCCACGCCCCGACGCGCGGGCTTATCGGCTACCAGTCCGAGCTTCTGACTGATACACGCGGCACCGCGATCATGAACCGCCTGTTCCGCGCCTACGAACCTTTCAAGGGTGAAATTGCCGGCCGCAACAACGGTGTCCTGATCTCGAACGATCAGGGTGAGTCGGTGGCCTTCGCCATGTGGAACCTCGAAGATCGCGGCCCGATGATTATCGATGCTGGCGTCAAGGTCTATGCCGGCATGATCATCGGCATTCACTCGCGTGACAACGACCTTGAAGTAAACGTGCTCAAGGGCAAGAAGCTCACCAACATCCGAGCCGCCGGCAAGGATGAGGCCGTCAAGTTGACGCCGCCGATCCGTATGACGCTGGAGCGGGCGCTGTCGTGGATTCAGGATGACGAACTCGTCGAAGTGACGCCGAAATCCATTCGCCTGCGCAAGCTCTATCTTGATTCGAACGAGCGCAAGCGTTTCGAGAAAAGCAAGACGGCCGGGGCTGCATAAGCCAGCTTCAAGCTTATCGTGCGATGCAAGGGCGGCGGTTTTCGCCGCCTTTTGTTTTTCGTGAACACCACGAAAATTCCACTGCGATGCCAGTTGCCGAATGTCGGCCCGCGGGTCTATGGTTAAGAAACCATGAACACCCATGTGATCGAAATAAGACGGGCTGAATTGCACGACGCCGAGGCGATTTCGGACATTCACGTTGCCGCCTGGAGAGGTGCCTATACCGGCATCATTCCGCACCGTGCGCTCAACATAATGCTTCAGCGCCGCGGATCGGCCTGGTGGGCGCGCGCCATTCAGCGATCGACCCAAATTCTCGTTGCCGACATTGGCGGCGTCGTCGCTGGCTACGCTACGCTTGGGCCGAACCGCGCCCGTCAATTGCCGCAAAAGGGTGAGGTCTACGAGCTTTATATCCGGCCCGAATATCAAGGCTTTGGTCTCGGCACGCGGCTCCTTGGTGCAGCCAAGCGTAGCCTGGTCGATCAGGGGCTCAAGGGACTGGTCGTGTGGGCGCTTGAAGACAACGACCTTGCCGTTTCGTTCTACGAAGGCGCCGGCGGCCGCGATGTCGCCGAAGGCGTCGAATGTTTCGAGGGCAAGACGCTGAAGAAGCTTGCCTTCGTGTGGAATTGACGGCTGCCGCAATGCCAGCCGTACGAACTGAAGTCGCCCATCATCATTTCCGCCTGCGAGCCCGGCCTCTGGTGCGCCGGGCCCGGCGCAGGCGATGCTTTTGTTGCGCCGGCTCCTAAAAGTCAGTACAGCACTCCCAAACCAACAAGGACTCTGAAAACATGCGCATCGATGCCATTCCTGTCGGCAACAATCCCCCCGAAGACGTCAACGTGATCATCGAGGTTCCGGTCGGCGGTCAACCGATCAAATACGAACTCGATAAGGATTCCGGTGCCCTGTTCGTCGATCGCTTTCTGCACACGCCGATGACCTATCCGGGCAATTACGGTTTCGTCCCCCATACGCTGTCGGACGATGGGGACCCCATCGACGTTCTGATCTGCAATACCCGCGCTCTGATGCCGACGAGCGTTATCAACGTTCGTCCTATTGGTGTTCTGGTCATGGAGGACAACAAGGGTCAGGATGAGAAGATCATTGCCGTTCCCTCGCCGCACCTCACCCTTCGCTACGAAAAGGTCCACAATTATACGGACCTGCCGGATATCACCCTGAAGCAGATCCAGCACTTCTTCGAACACTACAAGGATTTGGAGCCGGGCAAGTGGGTCAAGATCGGCGATTGGGGCGATGAAGACGCAGCCCGCCAGCTGATCACTGAGGCCATGGAGCGCCACAAGGCCAAGACCGCCTGACCAAATCAGACCTCGGGCGATCCAAAGCCTTCGAGCTTAGTTGCCAATGCCTGCGGATCGCCCGAGATTTTTACCTGCTTGAGCCGGGACGTAGTTTCCGACGCGACCGCCACATCGCGCGGAGCTACGTCAAGTTCCTTCGCGAGCAGCTTTTCCAGCGCCGCATTGGCCTTGCTATTCTCGGGTACTGCCCGTACGCGCACTTTCAGATGAGCCCGGCCGTCTGATGCGACCTCTACACCCTCGACGGCATCTCGTGCAGATTTCGGCGTCAACCGGACAAAAACCGCTACGCCGTCCCGCTCCTTGCGGAAACACTTTGGCTGATCGCTCAAACGAGGAGCGGTGCGATTGTTGTCCATAGCAGTTGGCGGATGAAGAAAATGATCAGCAGCAGGACGATCGGAGAAATGTCTATACCGCCGAGATCCGGCAGGAAGCGCCGGATTGGGCGCAGCGCAGGTTCGGTGACTCGGAAAAGAAAGTCGCCCACAGACGCGACGAACCGGTTACTCGAGTTAATGACGTTGAAGGCGTAAAGCCACGAGAAAATAGCGCTGGCGATAATAATCCAGGTATAGATATCGAGAGCCAGATCGATGGTGCGGATGAGGGCAAGCATTCGTTTCTCCTAACAGTCACGCCGACATGTAGCGATTGACCTGCTTGCGGGCAAGAGGCGGTCGCGGCCACCGATCACGATTGCCGTAAATTCATGATACCAACGTAGTATATGTTTGCTCGATGCCAATATTCTTGTGCTTGCTTTCGTGCAAAACCCGCCTGATCTGTCGTCGATATTGTCGATTTACAAAAATATGAATAACTTTACCGATGCGATTCGGGCTATTTGCGATCGCATTTCATCTAGGGGGCTTTCATGTTGAACAAACTGTCGGCTGAATTCTTCGGTACATTCTGGCTTGTCCTCGGCGACTGCGGCAGCGCGGTTATCACGGCGGCGTTTCCAGATGTCGGTATTAGTTTGCTTGGTGTTGCCCTTGCTTTTGGTCTTACGGTTCTTACCATGGCCTTTGCCGTCGGACATATATCCGGCGGACACTTCAATCCAGCTGTCTCGCTTGGTCTTGCCATGGCCGGACGGTTCGAGTTCAAGGATCTGATTCC
>NZ_JBBNAM010000420.1:0-9232 GCF_037994425.1 Phyllobacterium sp. | reverse complement strand
GCACGCCGGAGCCGGTCTGCAAGAGGCGCGTCCCCATCTCCTTCGAAATCGCCCATTGGCAATAAAGATATGCCGCTTCCTTCTTGGATGAGCCTTCCGTTACGCCAATGCCGTCGCCGAACGTCGGAGCAGCCTGTGCGGCCGGTCCTTTCGGCATGACGCCGTAACCGACCTTGCCGACCACGCGCGACTTCTGCGGGTTCTCAAGCGGTGGTGCGAAGCCGATACCGTCAAGCCACATCGCAACCTTGCCCTGCAGGAAACTCGACTGGCATTCGGCCCAGTTGAATCCGGTCACGCCGGGAGGCGCTGATTTGGTCATCAGACGCTGGTACAACGCGGCCGCCTCGATCGCCTCGGGCGTATCGGTCTGCAACGTCCCGTTCTCCACAGTGCTCTTGCCGTAGCCGAGCATCAGGCTCGCCCAGACGGGCGTATTGGCGTTCTTCATGCCGCGGGCAACAAAGCCATAGGTACCGCTATCTGCATCGGTAAGCTTTTCAGCCGCCGCGACCAGCTCGTCGAAGGTCTTCGGATATTCGACACCCTTGGCTGCGAAGAGATCCTTGTTCCAGTACACGATCCAGTAGTCGACCGAAAATGGAAGCCCGCCAAAACGGCCATTCTGGTCCTTCGCGAAGGCAAGACCGGCCTCGGCGAAGTCGCTCTCGGTCAGACTCGGCTCGGTGAGGCTCGGATCCTTGAGGAAGGGGGTCAGGTCGGCAAGCCATCCGCCCTTTTCAAACTGGCGTTTCTGAACGTGGTAGCTGATGTGGATCACATCGAAGCTGGGCTTGCCGGAGGTCAGTTCGATCACGGCTTTCTGGCGCTGCTGTTGCTCCGGCGTCTGCTCGGAATTGACCTTGATACCGGTCAATTCCTCGAACTCCTTTTGATACTTCTGCAGAATGTCGCCGCGCGGGCTCTTGATCAGATTGACCTCGAGCGTCGTTCCGGCAAATCTCTTCCAGTCGACATTGGCGAATGCAGGCTTCAATCCGGTGATGCTTGCGGCGCCGAGCGCCGCCGATCCGGCCAGGAATTGCCGCCTTGTCGGCTTCAAGAAGTTCATGCTCATTGTTTCCTCCTCGTGTCGTTCTTCCAAAGCGGCAACTCCCATTACCGGCGTCGGACTTTCAAACCTTCAGTGCAAGGTTCCTCGCATTGTTGATATGCACGGCGATCGCATCCATCGCCGTTTGCGGATCGCGGGTCTCTATGGCTGTCAGGACCGCAAGATGCTCGCGCATAACCGGAATGACGCGACCGGTAATACGAAATCTCTCCTGGTTGATGAGCCGCATCTTGATCGCATTTATCCGATAGGCCCGTGAAATAATGCCGTTGTCGAGCGAATCGATGATCGTCTCATGCAGATTCCAGTCGATGGCCTGGGCGCGCAGTTCAAGTTCCGGCGTCTCCCTGGTCTTGAGCGCTTCCTCAAGCGTGTCCTCATGTTCTTTGCGCAAGGTCGCCAGGAGTTCGCTAGAGGCTGACACGCAGAACACTGCAATGGCCTCCTTTTCCATGAACAGCCGAAACTGGAACGCCTCGCGAATGAGGTTAATATCGATATGCGCGATCTGGATGCCGCGTTGCGGGATGGTCCTGACCAATCCCTCCGCCTCAAGCCGTGGCACCAGTTCGCGGATTGCACCAAGCGGCATTCCCGTCATCGCCACGAGCTGCCGCTGCGAGACGAACTGTCCCGGACTGATATCACGCGCCAGGAGATGCTCGGTGAAACTCGCATAAGCCTTTTCTCGCAGTCTTACCGGTTCATTGCCATCATCCATAAGCGCTCTCCGTGACGAAACCCCGGCCCCCTTGTTACGCGGCCGCAGCAACAAACAAGCGGTCGAAAATGCCGTTGACGCGCCTGTGGTCCAAATCCGACAGAGCCTCCAGCGGTGCCCGCGCCCGGCGCCAACCATCGTCTGCGGTATGACGCGCAAGGATCGCTTTGACAGCGGGCACAACCGGGAACTTCAGAATCTCTTCGACGGCTTCGATGACGGCCGGATCGTCCCTCCCCTCCTCGATCAGCGGCAACAACCGATCCGGATAAAGATTGGCCATGCCGGATATCGATCCTTCAGCGCCGAGCCGCACAGCCGCGGCAAGGGTGCGCTCATCGCCAATCAGGATGGCAAGATCCTTGTGCTTTTCAAGCAGCGCTTGCGTATAGGTAAAGTTTCCAGACGAATCCTTGACCCCGGCGACCACCAAGGGGAAGGCTTCGCGCAAACGGCTGACAAGCTCGACCGAGATCTCGACGGCCGTAACGGAGGGAATGTTGTAGATGATGATCCCGCGTGCCCCGGCGCCAATTTCGTGGAACACTGCCGAGAACCAGTCGAAAAGCCCGTCGTCGCTGACATTCTTGAAATAGGATGGCGGTGCGAGCAACACCCCGCGGCAGCCGGTGTCAAGAGCCACCCGGCACTGGGCGGCCGCATCCACATAGGCATTGGCCATCACGCCGACAACGATCTGCGCTGGGGCTATGCCTCCTTCGACAAATGCGTTGATCACGCCGACACGCTCATCATAACCGATGGATGACCCCTCGCCGGTTGTTCCAAAAAGGGTGACGCTGCGGCAGCCATTGTCGAGGCATTGACGCGCATGCGCCAACGCCTTTGGCAGATCGATCCGCATCGCCGCGTCGAAGGGCATGGTCAGTGCCGCAGAAAGCCCAAATCGATCACTCCGGGGCACGTGCTTCTCCCAATCCAATTGTTCACTAAGGACATACTAACATGTCAGATGAAAGTCAATCTGTCCATCCTGACTTTTTACTAGGTTGCCATTGTTAGGGCAGTACCCAGTAGTTGTCTCAGGAAAGGAAGATGTCCAACTCGGATTTTGTTGGCGCGCCGATCCTGCCGCCAAAGCGGGAGCATTTGATCGCGGCAGCCGCGCTGGCAAAACGCATGATCTGGAAGATGGGATAGTTACGGGCAAGTGCCCAGGCGAATGTGCCGTGAAAAACGTCTCCGGCCGCGAGCGTATCCACCACGTTGACCTCGAAGGCGGGCATGTGGCGTATCTCCGCCTCAAGTCCGTCGTACCAGAATGAACCCCTGTTTCCGGCGGTCACGGAGATGAAGGCACCGTCGCGCCCATAAAGGGCAGCCAATGCAACTGTTGCCTTTTCCGGATCGCTTTCACCGGTAACAATTTGTGCGGCGGGCTCGGAAGCAACGATATGCGAGGCGAGCGGTAACAGCATCTCCAATGTCTCAAGCGATGCGGTGTCCGCGTCGAGAACGCCATGGATGCCGGCCTCGCGCGCAGCCTTCAGGACCTTTGCGGCGCCAAGCGGCCAGCGAACATCCGTCATGACCACGTTGAACGCGCCTGCGGCAACCGGCGGAATCGCATCGGGAGCGGTTAGCAATCTTGCGTCATAGTAAGGCACAATCATCCGCTCGCCTGCCGCATCCACGAATATCGACGAGAATGCCGAGTGGGCGTCTGCGATCGTGCGGACATGCGAGCAATCGACGCCCTCCTCGGTCAGTTCACGGACGGCCCGCCGGCCACTATCGTCCTTGCCCGTCGAGGCGAAGAGGGAAACGCTGCCGCCCAGCCGTGCAATGCTGGCCGCGGCACTTGAGGCCATCCCGGCGGCAATTTCAACTGCTTCCAACGGAATATACTTCCCCGGCCCCGGTGGCAGCCTGTCGAGGCGAAAGATCGTATCCATGGTGAGCGCGCCGACACAGAGAATTTTCGGACTGGTTTCATTGGCCATGGATGGAACCTTATAGATGGAGCTTGACAACGATCGTACCGCCAAAGACTGCCCGGAGCACGGGCGACATCAGTTAGCGTCTTGAAAGCCTGCTTGGCAACAGGGGTCGCGCGCTCGTCAACCCTTGGAGGTAATTGACTCTTCGCGTCGAAACCGGAGACACTCAGCCGAGTTTCGCATCGAGGACTCGCGAGAATGAAAGAAACCACATTGAAGCCGGACGTTCATGCTCTTTTCGACAGGCGAACAAATTCGGTTCAGTATGTGGTCGTGGACCCGGCGACGAGGCATTGCGCAATCATCGACCCGGTGCTGGATTTCGACGAAAAATCGGGCTCGACGGCGACGCTGAATGCCGATCAGATCCTCAACTACGTCGAAGCGAACGGGCTCAAGGTCGAGTGGATCCTGGACACGCACCCCCACGCCGACCACTTTTCCGCCGCCCAGTATCTCAAATCGAAAACCGGCGCGCCAACGGCCATTGGCGAGCATATCGTCGAGGTACAGGAACTGTGGAAGAAGCTCTATAACTGGCCGGATTTTCCCGCGGACGGGTCGCAATGGGACAAGCTTTTTTCAGCGGGTGAGCCCTTTAATCTAGGCGCGATGACGGCAAGCGTCATGTTCTCGCCCGGCCATACACTGGCTTCCATTACCTATGTCATCGGCGATGCGGCCTTCGTCCACGACACGATGTTCATGCCCGACAGCGGCACGGCCCGGACGGATTTCCCCGGTGGCAGCGCTGAACAATTGTGGCAATCGATCGAGGCGATCCTCGCCTTGCCGGACGAAACGCGGGTTTTTGTCGGCCACGATTATCAGCCGGGCGGGCGCGAGCCGCTGTGGGAAAGTACGGTTGCTGCGCAGAAGACCACTAATACGCACATAGCCAGATGCCGGACCGCAGCCGACTTCGTTGCCATACGGACAAGCCGCGACAAGACACTGCCAATGCCGCGGCTGATCCTTGCCGCCTTGCAGATCAACATCAACGGTGGACGGCTGCCGGCGCGTGAATCCAACGGCAAGCGTTACCTGAAAATTCCGCTCGACGCGCTTGACGGGGCAAAGTGGGACTAACGGAGCGCCCTGATCGCCATGGTCTCGTGCGGTGATCCGGCTGTCGGCGCATGATCGCCATATTGAGCTGATAAATCGCTTTTCGGCGATCCCCGATATCGAAGGGTCCGCTACGCTTTTGAGCGAACCCTTCCCCTTCACCCATCAAAGGTCGTCAGGCAACTGCGTGGTTCGCGATTCGCTCGAGCGCACGGACGAGACCCGAATGGTCAAGGCCGCTGTCGCCATTGGCGGCGCAACTGTTGAAGAGCTCCTGGGTGGACGCTGTGTTCGGCAGGGATACGCCAAGCGATTTGGCGCTTTGCAAGGCGAGATTGAGATCCTTCTGGTGCAACGAGATGCGGAAGCCCGGATCGAACGTGCGCTTGATCATGCGATCGCCATGGACCTCGAGGATGCGCGAGGACGCAAAACCGCCCATGAGCGCTTCGCGTACCCGCGCCGGGTCCGCCCCTGCTTTCGATGCCAGAACCAGCGCTTCGGAGACAGCCTCGATGGTCAGCGCAACGATGATCTGGTTTGCAACCTTCGTCACCTGGCCGTCGCCGCAATCGCCGACAAGAGTGATGTTCTTGCCCATCAGCTTGAAGAGCGGCAGCGCCCGGTCGAACGCCTCCTGTGAGCCACCGGCCATGATGCTCAGCGTTGCGCCCATTGCCCCAACTTCGCCCCCCGAAACCGGGGCATCGATGTATTCGCTGCCGGTCTCGCGCACTTTCTTGGCGAACTCCTTGGTTTCGATCGGCGAGATCGAGCTCATGTCGATGACGAGCTTGCCCGGCTTCAATCCGTAGACGACACCGTTCTGTCCAAAAAGGACATCCTTCACTTCGGGAGTGTCGGGGAGCATGAGGATGATGATATCGGTCTTTTCGGCAAGCGCCCTGGGGCTTTCGACGATCTTCAGACCATTGTCGATCAGTTCCTGCTTTGGTGCGATGAAGAACTTCGACGTGTAGACATCGTGTCCTGCGTCCTGCAAGTGGCGCGCCATGGGCGTACCCATAATACCCAACCCAATGAAACCTATGTCAGCCATTTCCTTTAGCTCCTCATCCTGATGATGTCCGCCTGCCGGCAGGCTGCTGACATTTCGTTCAGCCAGCCAAGCCCGTGTTGCGTTTGCGTTTTTGGTTTGTATTCGCAGCCGATCCAGCCATCGTATCCGGCTGCATCGAGTGCTTTGAAGACGAAGGGATAGTTGATCTCGCCAGTTCCCGGCTCGTGGCGGCCGGGATTGTCCGCCAGCTGGATGTGGGCAATCAGGCGCTTATGCCGCGCATAGGTCGCAACGAGCTCGCCGCGCATTCGCTGCTGGTGGTAGAGGTCATACTGGATAAAGAGATTGTCGCTCCCGACCGCCTCGATAATCGATGCAGCTTGCTCGACCGTGTTGAGATAGAAGCCTGGAATGTCGTGATCGTTGATCGGCTCGATCAGGAGCCGGATGTCATATTTGGCAAGTTCCCGGGCGGCCAAGCGGAGATTGTGAACGAAGGTCGTGCGCAGTGCATCCGCAGACAGGCCGTTTGGTGCGATGCCCGCGAGGCAATTGATCTGTCTGCAGCCGAGAGCCGTCGCGTAATCGATTGCTGTCGCCACGCCGCGGCGAAACTCATCAATGCGGTCTGGCAGAATGGCAATGCCACGCTCCCCGGCTGCCCAGTTTCCGGCCGGCAGGTTGTGGAGAACCTGGACGAGGTTGTTGTCGGCGAGAACCTTCTTCAGTTCTTCGACGTTATAGTCGTAGGGGAAGAGATATTCGACAGCTTTAAACCCTGCTTCGCTTGCGAGCGCGAAACGTTCGAGAAACGGCACCTCATTGAAAAGCATCGTCAAATTGGCGGCAAATCCAGGCATTTGTGCCTCCTGAAAAGAGTTCTTCGTAAGTTTCAGTCGAGATATGCGGCGACCGCTGTCGGCACATCCTCGTTGCGTTCGGCAAGATCCTCGAATTCGACGACTGCGTTGATATCGGGTCCCATGGCAACGTTGGTCACGCGTTCGAGAATGAATTCGATAACGACCGGAACCCTATGTTGATCCATCAGCGCCTGCGCTTCCTTAAAGGCGTGTGCGAACTGATCGGGGCTGCGAACACGGATCGCTTTGCAGCCGAGGCCTTCTGCAACCGCGACGTGATCGACGCCGTAGCCCTTCTCGGCATCGCCCCCTGCGTTGATGTTGTCGAAGGCAAGGCTGACTTCGAAATCCATGTCGAAGCCGCGCTGCGCCTGTCGGATCAAGCCGAGATAGGAGTTGTTCACGACCACATGCAGATAGGGCAGCTTGTGCTGCGCGCCGACCGCGAGCTCCTCGATCATGAACTGAAAGTCGTAATCGCCCGATAGCGCGACGATCGGCCGATCTGGATCGGCTGCACGCACGCCGAGCGCGGCCGGCAGGGTCCAGCCAAGCGGGCCCGCCTGACCGCAATTGATCCAGTTGCGCGGCTTGTAGACATGCAGGAACTGGGCGCCGGCAATCTGGCTGAGACCGATCGTCGTCACATAGCAGGTCTCGCGACCGAACACCTTGTTCATTTCTTCATAGACGCGCTGTGGCTTGAGCGGCGTCTGGTCGAAATGGGTCTTGCGCAACATGGTGCGCTTGCGCCCGCGGCATTCTTCCGCCCAGGCGGACCAGTCGCGCATTTTGCCTGCCGCCTTCCATTCGGTCGCAACGTCAAGGAAGAGCTTCAGGGCCTTGCCGGCGTCCGAAACAATGCCGAAATCCGGTGCAAAAACCCGGCCGATCTGGGTCGGTTCGATGTCGACGTGGACGAATTTGCGCCCTTGCGTATAGGTTGAGACATTGCCGGTATGGCGATTGGCCCAGCGATTGCCTATGCCGAGCACGAAATCCGAGGCCAGCATCGTCGCGTTGCCGTAGCGATGCGAAGTCTGCAAGCCGCACATGCCTGCCATCAACGGATGATCGTCCGGGATGGTACCCCATCCCATCAGCGTCGGGATGACCGGAACGCCGGCAATCTCGGCAAATTCCACCAGAAGATCGCTGGCGTCGGCATTGATGATGCCACCGCCGGCAACGATCAGCGGCCGCTCGGCTTCGTTGAGCATCGCCAGCGCCTTTTCGACCTGCGCCCGCGTGGCCGCAGGTTTGTAGGCATCGAGCGGCTGATAGGTGTCGGGATCAAACTCGATCTCCGCCAGTTGGACATCAAGCGGCAGATCAACCAGCACCGGACCCGGCCGGCCCGACCGCATGATGTGGAAGGCCTTCTGAAAGACATAGGGCACGAGGCCCGGCTCCATGACCGTTACCGCCCATTTCGTTACGGGCTTGGCGATCGAGGCAATATCAACAGCCTGGAAGTCTTCCTTGTCGAGGCGCGCGCGCGGTGCCTGTCCAGTGATGCAAAGGATCGGGATCGAATCGGCAGAGGCGGAATAAAGCCCGGTGATCATATCCGTTCCCGCCGGCCCGGATGTTCCGATGCACACGCCGATGTTGCCGTGCTCGGCCCGGGTATAGCCCTCGGCCATATGTGACGCGGCTTCGACATGGCGCGCGAGGATATGGCGGACACTGCCGCGCGCCTTCAGCGCCGAGTAGAACGGGTTGATGGCCGCGCCCGGTACGCCAAAGGCGCAATCGATCCCCTCCTTTTCCAGGATAAGGACTGCAGCATCGACGGCACGCATTTTTGTCATTGTCATTCCTCCATATTCAATGAGATTGTAATCCATTAATCGCACTTCTCAACACAAATTTGGAAATCATTTCCATGATACGGAAATAAAGATTTTCAATAAAACTGGAAAAATAAGCAGCGCGCAGCTATGGCAAGTGAAGGCAGGACAAAACGGGACTCTTAAGGATCATGGCTTTGCAGGGCGCGTCATTGAAGGGAAAACGGGGCCGCAAGGCGAGCGAAACTGCGCCGCCACCTTCGGTCCAGGTGCTGGATCGCAGTCTCAATCTTCTGAGCATCATTGCCGATGCCGACGGCTCGACACTGATGGATCTCGCCGAGCACACGGGCATGGCACCGTCAACGGTCCACCGCCTGCTGACCTCGCTTGCCAATCACGGCATGCTGACCCATGACACCGAATCCGGCGACTGGACGATCGGCGTGCGCGCCTTCGAGATCGGCAACGCGTTTCTGCGCTATCGCAAGCTTGGCGCGATCAGCCGCCCATATTTGAAGCGGCTCATGGATGAATGCGGCGAGACCGCCAATGTCGCCATTGAGGATGAAGGTGACGTCGTCTTCATTTCGCAGATCGAGAGCCATGCACCGATGCGGGCCTTCTTTCGTCCCGGGCGGCGCGGGCCGATCCATGCCTCCGGGATCGGCAAGGCAATCCTCTCGACATGGTCGGACACAGACATTGCTCAGGCCCTGTCCGGCAAGAC
>NZ_JBBNAM010000419.1:0-32361 GCF_037994425.1 Phyllobacterium sp. | reverse complement strand
TGGCCAAGCATGTTGCAGATGAGTTGGCGGTGCATAGACAGGTGAACCGCGGGGAGCTTGGTGTCGTCATCCAGAACATGACGCCGAAGCTCCGCCTTGCGCTTAAAATCAACCGTGATTCAGGTGTACTTGTAAGTCAGGTTAAAGCCGACTCTGCGGCGCAGCGCAGCGGCATTCTTGCTGGCGACGTCGGTATTGCGCCACATCCAGGTGGGGAAACGTTGGAATGGCGGTTCTGAACCAGGCCTTGCCGGCCGATGCCGCACGTAATTGTCGACCATCGCCGCATCTGGCCAATCTGCCTCGGCCGCAACGATCGTGAACCCGTGCTTCTCGACGAGATGGCGGGTGATCGCTGCACGGGCACGGTAAAACTCTGATGTTCCATGGGTGGCCTCTCCGAGCAGGACAACACGGCAGTCAGCAAAACGGCCAAACAGCTCTCCGAATGCTGGATCGTCGATGTCAGGGAGTGGTTCAGCTACCGCCGCAATCATCGCCGGCACGCTCTGTTCGCGCACTTCTGCGGCGCGACGGCTGCTGCTATCTTCCGCCCAGCCCTGCTCTCCATAATGGGACGAACATCACCGCACCAAGGTCTTCGGTCTCAAAGTCGGTTTCGCTCGTACGTGTCAATTTGCGAAGTGTTTGGCTCCATTCGTTGAGGCCAACCGGAATGATCAGTCGTCCACCTATGGCAAGCTGTTCCTTCAGCGCCCAAGGCACCTCCGGCCCGCCCGCCGCAACCAGAATGACGTTGAAGGGTGCCGCCTCGGGCCATCCTTTCGTGCCGTCGCCGATGCGCAGATCGATATTATCGTAACCGAGATCATGCAAACGATGTTGGGCCGTTTCGCCAAGTGAGCTATGGCGTTCGATAGCGTATACCTTGTCGACAATCCGGCTGGCCACTGCCGCGGCATAACCAGACCCTGCACCGACATCAAGGACCGTTTCACCAGGTTTCAACTCGGCCGCCTCGCGCAACAATATATGGCTGCGAAATGCTCTGGCCTTCGCCTATGGGCAAGGGACTGTCTTCATAGGCAAACTCTCCGAATCCCGGATCAACGAAGGCCTCGCGAGGCACGTGGCTGATGGCCGCGAGGACATCGGGATCGTGTATCCCGCGCCTCGCTAGCTGGGTGTCTACCATCCGGTTCCGCGCACGGGAGAGATCAAGCATTTTCAACGCTCCAGCAGGTTCTTGGGATCGCCTCCACAGTTACATTTACTGAACTTGCGGTTTCTGTCCTCGGTGAGGCGCTGCCAGGCAAAAGCTATCTGCAACCCGTGGTTGAACGGGTCGCAACCTCCCTCCGTCACGAAACAAACTAATCGAATTCCTCGCTTTTGCTGCAATCATGTCAGCCGCAAAATGGCAGTCGCTGACAGGCTCCGCAATCTTGAAGATCTCACCCATCAGACGAGCGGTCGAGCTGGCCTATGGAATGAGATGCGGAGACAGCCATCATCAATTCTCCCATCAGTTCGCGTCCGCTGTGGTGCGAGATATCCCCGATGGAAAGCATTCCGACCATCCGATGTTTATCATCGATGACCGGCAGACGCCTGATCTGCTTTGATTCCATCAATCGTATGGCGTCTTCAACTGTCTCTTCGGTCCGGCAATAAACGATCCCTTTGGTCATGACATCGCGCGCCGTCAATGAAGCCGGATCCCTCCCGTTCGCGAAAGCTCGCAGCGCGATATCTCGATCCGTGATCATACCGATGAGGCGATCGCTCTCCCCGACGGGCACGGCGCCGACGTCATTGTCCGTCATGATCTTTACGATTTGCGTGATGGAGATATCAGGCGTGACCCAGTTTACTCCTTTGTGCATTACTTCAGAGACTTTCATAGCTCCCTCCATAGTTTGGCAACCGAAAAAGCTTAAACGATGCGTGATTGTGTTCATTGATCTGCATCAACTCCGCACCAGGTGACCGCGATGCTGTCGATAAAGTAAGAGGATGCTGTATCGGAGCGGTTTGCGACAGAATTGCCGCGTTAGCCGGAGGGAAGATCATCGCCGTCGGCACGATCAAGACAATATTGGCTTCGCCGAATCCCTGGCTGCGTGCCTATTTCCAAGGCGCGCGTGGGCGAGCAATCTTCGGGCTCGATCTTCGGAAGCCCAAATACATTTAATTGGGCCATGCCAAGAGTGCGCCGGGATAAACCGGTAAGTAGGCCCGGGCGGCGCAAAAAAATCGCTGGGTTGTTTCGCGCAATGGCTGCAAATAGCTGGATCTGGGGCCTATCGAGGGCGAGGCTGTGTATCGCCCATCTGTTCGAAAGCCCGCCTCGGCATTCCAAACAATGGCGACCTCTTGCCGTTCGCTATATTTCGGGAACCGAAAAGGAATGTCTTGATCTGCCGGCTTAGCGGTTCGCAGGATACGCCAAGGACAGAATATCGCGATATGATGGTCTGTGTCGTGTCAAATTTGATCTAGGGCAAAGCAAATTGGCATGGGATGGGTCAAGCTTATCGTGTTGCTATGAAGTGGGAGGAAGATTTGATGAATGTCTAGCGGCCCGCGCGGTTGTCCCCCAATCAACTTCTCAGAAACCATTACGTTACCCTTATGGATGATATCCCCGTTCCAGCCTCGCCGGCACAAGACCTTCGGAATGCGTCTGACATTCGCACTGCGTCGTCGAGCGTCCGAGATAAACACTTACGCCGACTGTCCTTGCAGCCACTGTGGGTCCATAAGTGGTTCGTGCTCTGCGCGCTCGTCCTGATAAGCGTTGGCGGCTGGCAAGGCGCTCGCATGTTGTTTGGGCCCGAGGTCGTCGTCGATAAGGTGACACGTGGCAATCTCGTACAGACCATCGTTGCAAGCGGGCACATCGAAACACCATATCGTGTCGAGATCGGCAGCCAGATAACAGGAACCGTTAATGAAGTGCTGGTCGAAGAAGGTCAGCGCGTGGAGAAGGGGGAGCCGCTAATCGCACTTGAGGCGAGCGAATTCAAGGCCACGATGGTGGAGGCGCAAGGTGCTCTTGCACAGGCCGAGGCGCGGCTCCGCCAACTTCGAGAACTGACGCTGCCTACCGCACGTGAAGCTCTTGAGCAAGCCCAGGCCACGCTACTCTCGGCAACGCAGACCTACGATCGGGCAGCGACCCTTAACAAAAATGGATATGCGACAAAAGCCACGCTCGATGATGCGCAGAAAAACCTTGACGTCGCCCGCACACAGGTCCGCACCGCTCAACTCCAGGTATTCACAACTGGACCAGGCGGGAGCGGCTACGTCATGGCCGAGACCCAGCTGAATCAGGCCGCCGCCAATCTAGAAACGGCTCGATCGCGGCTCGGTTATGCGACGATCGTGGCGCCACGCGATGGTGTGCTGATCTCGCGCAATGTCGAGCGCGGAACAGTCGTACAGCCAGGCAAAGCGCTTCTGGTTCTCGCCCCCTCTGGCACAGCGCAAGTCGTGATTCAGATTGATGAAAAAAATCTTGGTCTACTGACGCTAGGGCAGAGCGCGATTGTTTCCGCCGATGCCTATCCGGATAAGAATTTTATTGCCCAGGTTGCCTATATCAATCCCGCGCTCGACATCACGCGGGCTTCGGTCGAGGTCAAGCTCAACGTACCCGATCCGCCCAAATACTTAATTCAAGACATGACCGTTTCTGTCGATATTAAGGTCGCCGAGAGCGACAATACACTCATTTTGCCATTGCGTGCCATATACGACGCGCTGAGCGGCTCACCTTGGGTGATGACCGCAAGCGGTGGCCGGACCCAGGCGCGGCCGGTAAAGCTCGGGCTCCGCGGAGCCACTCACGTCGAAATTCTCGATGGAATAGCAGAAGGCGCGTATGCAGTGCCGCGCACGGCCCAAATGAGGACCGGCCAGCGAATGAGGCCTGTGCAGCGATGAATGGGCTTTTTCCTTTTGAATTGATTGCAGCGAGCCGCTTTCTCAGGGAGGGTCGAATGCAGACAATATTCATTATCAGCGGCATCATGATTGGCGTTGCCGTTATCGTGTTTATGTCGGCAATGCTCGCCTCAATGCAGCAGAATTTTATTAAGCGCATTCTGACATCACAACCTCAAGTGCAACTGCTTGTGCCAGAACAGATTGCACGTCCCCTGCGAATGCAGGCCCCGGAGACTGAAACGGCGCTTATTCAACGACCGACGCAGCGCGTGCTATCCATCGATCAATGGCCAAAAATCCGTGACCAGATGCGGGCGGTGGAAGGGGTAATGGTCGTGTCGCCGAGTGTGTCAGGTTCAGCGCTTGCGGTGCGGGGGAATGCGAACCGCGCCATCTCAATCGTTGGAATGGATCCCGCTGTCTATTATGAAATCGTCAAGATTCCGGACTACATCGTTGCAGGAGATGCCCAGATCGATACTGATGACATTATCATCGGAACCGAACTTGCAAGGGATCTCGGGGCGAACACCGGTGACAAATTGACAGTTCGGGCTGCATCAGGATCCAGTCGCATCTTAACCATCAAGGGCATCGTTGATCTCGGCAACAAGGGCGTTAATCAGCGCGCCACCTTTGTCATGTTGCGCACTGCGCAGTCGCTGCTCAGCCTCATCGGAGGCGTCACAACAATCGATCTCAGAATCGATGATGTTTATGCCGCCGAGACCCTCGCCCAGCAAATCCAGGCGTCAATTCCCATTCAGGCCGACAGCTGGATCAAAACCAACGCACAGTTTTTCACCGCCGTCCACGCCCAAGGTACGGCCAACACCTTGATCCGCTTGTTTGTCGGTTTGTCGGTTGCATCCGGTATTGCGGCGGTGCTCGTCGTTTCGGTGATCCAGCGTTCGAAGGACATTGGGATTCTGCGCGCCATGGGAACATCGAGGAGCCAGGTTCTGCGCATCTTTCTGATTCAGGGAGGGCTACTTGCCCTGATTGGCTCGCTGTTCGGCTCCGCACTTGGCGGAGAAGCGGCGATACTCTATCACAACTATACCCGTCAAGCTGATGGAAGCGAGCTCTTCCCCCTCGTTCTGGGACCAGGCCTATTCGTCGGATCAGTGTTACTCGCTACGTTAACAGGCGTTGTGGCTGCCATAGTCCCGGCGTTGCGTGCCGCGAAACTCGATCCAGTGGTGGCAATCCGTGGCTGAGAACCTTCTGACTCTGGAAAAGATCTGCAAAGCATATAATTTGGGCACCGCTGCCCAAGCAGAAGTGCTCCACGATATTGACCTTACAATTTGCAAGGGGGATTTTCTCGCCTTGATAGGCCCCTCGGGCTCGGGCAAGAGCACCCTCCTCAACATCGTTGGACTGCTCGATCGTCCGACATCGGGTCGACTTACGATCAAAGGAAATCACACGAGTGAACTCGATGACGCCGCCCTCACCCGCCTTCGAGGCCATAGCATCGGCTTTGTGTTCCAATACCATTACCTCATCTCGGCCTTTACGGCGCTCGAAAACGTGATGATGCCAATGCTGGTCGACCAACACTTCCCGACGAAGGAGGCCGAAGACCATGCCATGGAGCTATTGCGACAAGTGGGTTTAACGGCCGTCGCCGACAATCCGGCCATGAATATGTCAGGCGGCCAGCAGCAGCGCGTTGCTATCGCACGCGCGCTCACGATGAATCCCGATCTTGTGCTTGCTGATGAACCCACCGGAAATCTGGACACGAAATCGGCCAATGTCGTTTTTGAATTGATGCGCGATGTCAACCGTCAGAATGGCACGACGTTTCTCATCGTCACGCACAACATGGAACTTGCTCGCCGCTGCGATCGTATCATTGAGGTCGTGGATGGTCGTATCCACACTGACTCAACAGAGATCCTTGCTATGTCTTCATCATTAGCCAAGCAAGCTCTGTCCCATAAAGGACCTCGTCATGGCGAATAGTCCGCTTCAAGAAGGAGCGTCATAAAAGGATCAAATGACGCATCCGGCCGATGCTCAGGTTCAGGCAGTCGACCACCGCCTGGTGGAAGCGATTAAATATCCCCAACAGATATTATGGGCGGATTAGGCAGATTAAGGGTTGGGGCAGTCGAAAACCGCGGGCGCACGAATGCTGCAACTTGATACGCGACTCTCACTCTGAGACGCGATCGAAAGGTCGTGGAGTTGTTTTAAACTCTCAGTAACCGATGGGCGGCCGCGCGGTATATGTAGGCCGGCCTTGAACTTAAGTTCAGGTTTTTGCCAGCACTGGCCACCTGCCTCAGCCTACTTTATACCTCGCCGCAGCCGGTGGTGGGAAAATCCACCCTTGGCTTTACGGAGGATTTCCGACAACCCGTTGGCTTTTTTTGGTCGCTTTGGCATCTCCCGGTGGACTTGTAGCAAGAGATCCGGAGTTGCTGTATGCCATGAGAACCGCTTCTGAACTATTCCGCTTTTCATCTCCAATCTCCGGTTTGTTAATCACGAGTGACGGCTCTAAGAACCGCATGCGTTCCTGGATTAGCCAGAATTTTTTTATTCTTATACCATCACCATTGGATGAGGTTCTTGATCCAGCTCAATGCAGTGCCACCATTGCTGGACCAGAGTGATTTTTATGAAACAGGAGATCACTGTGAACAGACGATATTGGCTGGATTCCGTAGTGGCGATGATTGGCGTTTGGTTGGTCGCGTCACCATGGATATTGACGTACCGCAGCCCGGATGCCGTCGGACTGGATATTGGATCGTCGAACGCATCATGGAATTTCATCATCGTTGGCATCGCGTTGTTTTTGCTCGGGTTCATCGCGATAACCAGCTATCGGCTATGGCGGGGATGGCTGGACGTAGCTGCTGCCGTATGGTTGATTGTTTCACCTTGGGTACTCGGCTATCAGGCAATTCCGGCGATGTGGAATGCGATAATTTGCGGTTTTGCTGTCATCGGCATTTCAGGATGGGTCATTCTTTCCGATCGATCGGTGCGCGTGGTATAAAAAGAATTGCGAAAGCATGGTCGCAGAAATTAGGCGCAACGGTCGGCACGTCGATCGTCGATTCACGTCACCGTAGTGGGTCATTCAAGGCCGCCGCATTGTGTTTCAAAGTCCACCGCCTAAGGCTAGCGTCGCTCCTAAGCTCTTCACTCTGACGGCTACGGCCGCCTTGGTGCCTCAAAGCGCCCGCAGCTGATCCGCTGACATCCCGTCCGTCCGCCTGTCGTGTGCGAGCTTGTACTGCTGACCTCATCGAGACCGCGCCACACTGCGCGCTCAGTGGATTCGGCGCTGCCGTCATCGGGCTGGATAAAACCAAAAGCTTTTTGTTGAATTGAACCATTAACAGTGTCTTTGGCCAAAACGAACCGTCCCCTGCCGCAAAGCCAACTCAAGTACTGTATCGCGCGGATAGTAATCCTTCATAAAACGGATCGCTGAATGTCACTGAACGCCTTGGAACCGGGCGCATTGCTCGAAATCGGGGCCCCGGCCTCTGGAACAACCCAACGCGGTGTGCTTAGTATGGGCCGCGAAACACAACGGGGATACGCTGGCATCGTAAAGGCGGGCTTCCAACACGCAGCATTGGAATAGATTGTTTGCACATATGCCCCGATTTGAGAGTAGAATTCCTCGCATCATGGGCAGTGCATCACCGGTCCAGAATTATACAGGACCAGAATTTGCGCACTACCTTAAGCAGCTTGCAACCGAGACAGATGAAACCCGGCGCAAACCGCTTCTGACGCCGCTCGGCGAAGAAATAGAGGAGCAAAAAGAGGTCCGTAACCTCGAAACGCTAGCCATACTTAGTCCAACGGCTCAACCACGATGGTGGGTCCACCGGGTGCCTGGTTTGCTGACTGTATGTGATGATCGTCGTCGTTCGGCGGTCTGTGTGGAAGTCGTCAGCGCGGCAGTTCACTAAGAGGATATCAATCACTCATTGTCACTCAATACGACCGCGGTAAAAACGCCATCGTGGACGTCATCATCGTGCTCTGTCGCGTCGGCCTGTGCGTCTTCGTAAGTATCACGATCCGGTCCAGCCCAGAATTCATGTCCAAATTCACACGCGGCCCAAAAGGGTGGGGCCGCGTCAGGAGACGCTGGTCTACCCGAAGCCATGCATAATTTTCGTTCCCGCGCTGACATAGTCAGTCCTCCCGTATTCCATTAATCGTATGAAATAGTATGCCGAGACATTGGGGTGGCGTCGATCTTCACCCGGCCAGCCCTTCTTCCGATGAAAAGCAATAATCTCCGCAGCTTGATCGCGCCGAAGACAAGGCATTATACGGGACCACCCAGGGCCTTTGTCCGGTTCGGCGAGAGGCAGTGAAAAACCAGCCGTTGAAAGGCGGCGTGGCGCTCACTGCCTACTCTACTGTCGGTGAAAGAGACAGCGATTTCTATTCGGCGGGATGGCAAATGGATTTGGCGGGGTAAATGCAAATCCGATCCAAGCAGTATTGCAGCGTTGCTGCGTGAGCGCGCCTGCCGCCAGACGGGTCCTCTTCGATTTGGTTTTACCATGCGCTGACCGATGCAGGGGTTTCAGCGATCTGCATCGATGCGCGGCATTCCAGGGCGGCGCTCGATATGGCTGCGAACAAAACTGATGCGAACGACGCCGATGGCCTAGCGCATATCGCTGAGGTCGGCTTCTTCCGCGAGGTTCGGGTCAGAGGCTATGATAAGCATGCTCACCCGGACGTTTGTGGCGGCGCGAACACGGTTGGTGACGATCTGCACGGGACTTTTCAAATCAGATCCGAGGTCTCATGAAGACATTCGGCTTAGTCATTCCCGGTGGCAAGGGTGCTACCTTTGGAAACGATGTTCCTTTGCTCCTGGACGGCCAAGATGCTCTTTCGCAGACCATTCTACCGATCTTAAAGGCTTGGTACGGCATACGCGCACAGACAGCTGGACTCAGCCGACATGAGTAGCCGTTACGAGCGGATGAGCCAGTCATGCCGGCTACTCATGTCGGTTCCTGGTGTTGGCGCGATCACTGCCACGAAGGTGGGTCCTGTGCCTAGTTTGACGCCGATACTCAAGGAGTCAGGTGAAAGCAAACGGATCGGACGCATATCCTGCTGTGGCGACGGTATGATGCGCAGCTGTTTTATGACGCAGCGCAAGTCTTGCTGACAAATGTGAAGAAATGGTCATGGCTAAACTCCGAGGCGATGAATATCGCCAAACGTCGCGGTAGTCGCCTTGGCCCGGCGACTTGCGGTGATCATGCATCGCATGTGGCGTGACGGCACCGAATTCTGCTGGACGAGGGAGAGCTTGCCTGCTGCCGCTCAATTCAGAAACCAGAACAACGAGCAACCAAAGGACGCAAGTCGATTCCGCCACCGGTGGAACGTAAGCGCGAATTTCTCCGCACCTTTTGCTGATGAGTATGCTTTGGCAAGGTGTCCACCAGAGTAGGTGGACACCAATTTATGGAAGAAGATGATCAGAGACTGCGTGTGAGGCTTGTGGGTCGGGATGGACGACGCCGATATGACCCAGCTTCGAGAGACCGGCTTGTTGCAGCCTGCCTCGAGCCAGGGGCGTCGGTATCGCGGCTTGCGCTCGAACATGGGATCAATGCTAATTTGCTGTGGAAGTGGATAAAGAAGCGCAAGGAGGCCCATCCTCTCCCGCCGTCTTCAGCATCGGCGTTTGTTCCGGTTCAGGTCACCACCGATCGCAGCCTGCCGATGCAGAGCAGCGCGCTGGATTTGCCTGCCGCGCCTGGCGGCATTGATGCGGATCAACTGGAAGCACTGTCCCTTTTCACCTTGCCATAGGACTGCCCGAATACGAGACCTGCGTAACGCGACATCGGCGTGTCGACGCATAGCGCTCGGCCTATTCCGAAGTTATACTCACACAGCCATCGCTTTATTGTTTCTTAGTGTTTAATAAAATAACGCGCTTTACCTGGAGTTGCTTTGAGCTCGATCAAAGCAAGCCTTGCAGCAAAAAATCCCGGAGAGTTAGATTAAATGAATCACGCGAATGCGCCGGTGGTAACGCTACCCGGGCTGCATTCTCGTTCGGCTGGCCCGCCACATGACAGCCGCTATCTTGACGTCGCGGCCAAATGTTTCTCGATTTCCGGGATTGGCATTTTGACCAGATCTTTGGCAATTTCGGCAATGACTGTCGCACGCGTTGATGGCAAGAGATGATCTCGCAAAATGCCGAGCGCCTTGGGCGGCGCGATCAGTACAACTTGTCTTATCGAGTGATCCTGAACCCCCGAATTCAGCCAGTCGGCAACTTTTGCCAGGAAAGAGCGCTCCGCTTCAGAATGCCAGTCCGTTTCCTCCACTGCGCTTCGGGCTGCTCCCTGCGATTTATATGTGCGTCCCTGGCGGTCGCTGCCCAGTTCTTGTGTAGGAGGATGAACTTCGAACATTACGTCGACCGGAATAAGATTGAGCAGTTCGGCATCGCCGTCGTTGCGTAAAATAAGTGCCTTGGCGCCATCGCATATGACCACCCATGTTTTTCGTGAGATTTTAACGCGTTCCATCTTGCTTTTTCCTTTCTGGACAATTTAGAAGTTCAGCGGGTAAGCGCCCAGCCATGCTCAAACGCGCAAAGTGTGCCGTCCGAGACGTTTGACCGTGCTTGCTTGCGGCCCCTTTTCTCCGGTCTTCTCGGTGAAGGTGACGCGAGTACCGGCTTTTAGCTTTGCGAACTGGCCGTTAAGCACACTATTCTCGTGGAAGTAAATCTCACGTCCGTCACTGGTTTCGAGAAAGCCATATCCTTTCGCGCCTTCTATCCGTTTCACTATGCCGATGGGAGCGACCTCATGGGTCTTTGTCTGACGTTGCATAAGGCGAACCTTGTCCTGCAACTGCCGACGTGCACGCTTGAAGGCGTCATTGATTGCGAAGGCCAGATCAGCATAACGTTCATCGTTCTGCGGCGTGTGCTCAACTGCAACCTCGCGACCTTCCGGTAGGGAAAGCCACATGCTGACGTCATAGATGCCTCCAGTTTGATGACGTCCACTCGATCCTTTAACCACAACGCGGCAGGCGGTAATACGGCCACAGCGCTGCTCGAGTCGTGTGACGCAGTTCAGAATCTTGGAGCGAACGGTTTCGATCGGCTCCATCCCTTGGAACTCGATTTTGACGGGAGTTTCCATACCAACTTCTCCTGGTTTTGTGGCTCATCTGTTCATAATGACAGACCGGCCATGACAGACCCGATTGCTATCACATTTCCAGCTGATGGCAGAAAGCACTCTCCTGCCTTGCGCAGGATCAAACAACATAAGCAAAACATGCAAATTCGTACATTTGCGAGATTGAACCAGTTGAATGGGTAACCGGAAGCCTGGGCGCGCTCTTCACCTGCAGTGAAATGGTCCGAATTTGCGCTATGTCAATGACCTCTTTTGAATTTGGTGACCAGATCGCCGATGCGAAGCCAATGACGGACTTTGCTAAAAGCCAGGGAGGCTCACATGTCAGATAGTGCAATTAGACAGGACGTCATCGACGAACTTGATTTCGAACCAAGCATTGATGCCGCCAATGTGGGTGTCGCTGTCAAGGACGGGATCGTGACGCTGACCGGAAATGTCAAAACCTATTTCGAGCGAATGACCGCCGAAGATGCGGCAAAGCGGGTTGAAGGCGTCAAAGGGCTTGCGTCGGAAATCGAGGTGGTGCCGTTTGGGTCAAACAAGGTGACGGACGAAGATATCGTCCAGCGTTGTTTGAATGTTTTGAAATGGAACACAGCTATTCCGGAAGGTGCCATTCAGGTCAAAGTCAGCAAGGGCTTGGTTACGCTTGAAGGCAGGGCCACGTGGCAATATCAAAAAGACGCGGCAGAAAACGCGATCAGGCGTTTGCCTGGCGTCGTTGGCATCACCAACTGGATTACCATCACGCCTCAGACGTCGCCTGCAGATATCAAGAAGCGCATTGAGGAGGCCTTCAGGCGCGATGCCGAGGTGGAAGCCAAGGCCATCACGGTCAGCGTCACAGGCGGCACCGTAACCTTGGAAGGCCGGGTGAAAGCCTGGGCGGAACGCAAGGCGGCGGAACGCGCAGCCTGGTCGGCACCAGGCGTAAAATTGGTCGATGACCGCATTACCGTCCTTTAATTCAAACGGCTGATACTGGCCAGTCACGATTTCTTGTCGTGGTGGCCGTGATTGTGCTGGTGGTGTCGGTATCGTTCGAGTGGTTGGCGGAGAGCACATCCCTGGCAACGCTGGCAGTCTTCGCGTTGGTGAATCTGGCCCTCATCAAAATTCACGTCCGCCATATCCACACACACAGGCGCCATGTGCGTGTTCCGACGTGGTTTCCTGTGCTAGGATTCGCGACCTGTGTGGCGATGATTGGTAGTGCGTTGCTTCGTTGACGGGCACCTGACCCAGGTACCAGAATCGAAACCAAGGTTTCGTATCGGCGACCTTCACACCGACTTATAGAAACCAATCGGTCGATATTTATGAATGAGAACGGCGGTGGAACTGCGACGTATTGATCGGGATCAATGCCACAATCTCGATTGCGTGCTATCGGTCTAAACGAATTCTGAGTTACCGGGTCGTACGCGGCAATTGCCGATCCAGGACTGATATAATGAAGCTCTTCCTTTGTGGGGATGTGATGCCCGGCCGCGGGATCGACCAGATCATGCCGCGCCCATGCAATCCAGCATTGTTTGAGCCTCACTTGCGCTCTGCGCTTCACTACGTGGATCTTGCAGAACGTAGGTCCGGCGCGATTCCGAGGATGGTGCCTTTTGACTATATCTGGGGCGATGCCTTGGAAGAGATCAATCTGTGTGAGCCCGATTTCAGGATCATCAATCTCGAAACCAGCATCACCGCTGACGGTACGCCGGCATTGAAAGGTATCAACTATCGAATGCATCCCGACAACATTGGATGCATCACCGCGGCGCAGATAGACTGCTGCGTGCTTGCCAACAATCATATAGCGGATTGGGGACTAACAGGGTTGCTGGACACAGTTGAGGTCCTGGAGCGTTCAAGCATCGCAACGGCGGGTGCCGGCAGGGATGCCGATGCGGCGGCGCGGCCCGCCGTATTGGAACTGACCACAGGTAAGCGGCTTCTTGTCTTCGCCTTTGCTTGCCCGTCGAGCGGGGTTCCAGTTCACTGGGCGGCCGAGGCAAGACGACCCGGCGTGAACTTTCTTGAGTATTTCAGCAAAGACATGGTCGAACACATCGCCCGTAATATCGGAAAGTGGAAACTGCCGGACGATCTTGTCTTTGTATCGATCCATTGGGGCTCCAATTGGGGCTATGATATTCCTCGTGAGCACCGAGACTTCGCCCACTGTCTGCTCGACGGTGCTGGCATCGACATTATTCACGGGCATTCATGCCATCACCGGCTGGCGATCGAAGTTCATGCTGGCAAGCCGATCCTCTACGGATGCGGCGATTTCATCAATGACTACGAGGGCATCGGCGGATATGATACCTTCCGACCGGACCTGACACTCGGCTATTTCCTGGATATTGGCGATCCGGACCATGTTCTGCGGGGCATGCAAATGACGCCCTTCCAGCTGACGAAGTTCCGCCTTAATCGCCCATCTCACGCTGATGCCACTAGTCTCAGCGACATCCTCGATCGCGAGTGCCGGCGCTTTGGCCATCGAGTTCATCTGGCCGCAGACGATGTGCTGGTGCTTTCGTGGTGAGAACTGCATCATCATGAACGTTCTGTTTTCGAGATCAGGAACCGGGCGATGCTAGTGCACATGCCGGGCATGATTTCACGTTCGCAGCCAATATTCTTGCCAGACACAAAGGGAGACATTGACATGGATTTCAAACTGGCGAGCTCAGCCTTCGAAAATGGCGCCGTCATCCCGCGGCGACACACCTGCAATGGGGAGGATGCTTCGCCGTCGTTCGCATGGCACGGTGCCCCTGAAGGAGCGAAGAGCTTTGCCCTTATTTGTCACGATCCGGACGCTCCCGGCGGCACGTTCCATCATTGGGCAATTTTCGGTATCCCTGCGGGGTGGCAACAACTTGCGGAAAAGATCCCTCGAAGGGAGGTTCTTTCAGACGGTGTACGGCAGGCGGTAAATGATTTTGGCAAAATTGGTTATGGCGGTCCTTGCCCACCCAAAGGGCACGGCACCCATCACTATCACTTTCAGCTACTGGCCCTTGATGTTGATGGCCTTAGTCTTGCTGGCCGTGTGGATTGCCGGCAGGTCGCCTCTGCGGCACGGGCACATCTTTTGGCAGCCGCGGAAATCGTTGGTCTTTTTAGCCGTTAATGCTCCATCCAGCCTCGAAGAATACTGGCTGGATAGCCGCTATTATTTCGCCTTCGCAGAAATGTGAGCTGGCATGGTTGATCGGGAAGCATCCAAACAGGCAATCACGTCTTGATCGCTCAATTGCCGGAAATCGCGATAATAAAAACCGATAGCCTGAAAGAAGTCAGGTTCTTCAAGGCAAATCACATGGTCGGCATACTTCCTTAGTACCCCGACTGTTTCTGGTGGGGCGACAGGGACGGCCAGAATAATTTTGCTCGGATGTCGTCGTCTCAGGCCCTGGATCGCCGCCCGCATGGTTGCACCAGTTGCGATTCCATCATCCACGACGATCGCAATGCGTCCTTCAATATCGACAGAACGGCGATCGCCCAAATACCGCAGCCGGCGGCGTTCGATTTCGGCGAGTTCGACCCTGGATGCTCTCTCGAATTCATCTGCAGATACCCAGGCACGGCGAATGATACCC
Source organism: Phyllobacterium sp. (assembly GCF_037994425.1). Lineage (NCBI taxonomy): Bacteria > Pseudomonadati > Pseudomonadota > Alphaproteobacteria > Hyphomicrobiales > Phyllobacteriaceae > Phyllobacterium > Phyllobacterium sp. Next base: position 17,642 of record NZ_JBBNAM010000419.1, on the reverse strand, counting down.
TCGTTGCGCACGACGATAGGGCTTGCGCCGTCGATGACCGCGCCCATAGCAAGCTCGGGTTGGGCTGGCACCCCGATTTTCCGCACCAACAGAAGATCAAGCGGAATCTCGAGATGGGCGGCTACCTCTGCCGCGACCGGAACGCCGCCGCGCGGCAAGGCCAGCACGACGGCATCCTTGCCTTGGTAGCCGTCAAGCGCTTTGGCCAGTTGTCTTCCTGCTTCGGAGCGGTCAGCGAATGGCATGGGTCGGTCCTTTCCTGGCGTCACGGGCGGCCGGCTCGAGATAGCGTGCGAACCAAGCTGCTGCCTCGACGACTACTGCGTCGAGCGCGCCAGGCTCGGAGAAAAGATGGCTCGCCCCCGGGATCATCTTCAATTCCTTGTAACCCGCGAGACGAGTGAGCGCTGATCGGTTGAGTACAAGAACATCATGGTCGTTTCCGCCGACGATCAATAGTGTCGGGGCACGGACCTTGGCGACAGCAGCTGCGGCAAGATCTGGTCTCCCGCCGCGTGATACGACAGCGCGGATGCTGTCTCCAAGCGTCGCCGCTGCGACGAGAGCTGCGGCAGCTCCGGTGCTTGCCCCGAATAGACCGATAGGCAAATTCGCCGTCCGCGGTTCCGTGGACACCCATTTCATGGTTGCAACCAGACGCTCGGCCAACAGTGGGATGTCAAAAACATTGGAGCGATCTACCTCTTCGTCCAGAGTCAGCAGATCGAAAAGCAGCGTAGAAAATCCAACGCGGTTGAGTGCTTCCGCCACATAGCGATTGCGCGGGCTGAGCCGGCTTGAACCGCTCCCATGAGCAAAGACGACGATGCCACGCGGATCCGCAAGGCTGCGCAAGCAACCAGGCAAATCGAGCGGAGGGATCAAAATATCGTCCTTCTTGACAAGACCATTCATGGTTTCGCACCCGATGTGGTTGGGAACGGATCCCTGACGGATCCTTGGAAAAGACCGTGCTGCTTCGAGGGTGCGGTATGGTCGACGTCGATGGGACCAATAAGCTCACTCAACGCGACAAGGATGCGATGCATCAGATCGTCGTTCTCGTCGCCAGGCATTCCCTCCTCCAGCGCAACCGATTCCTCTGCCGCGTTATATTGCCAACGGCGCAGTATCTCGACTTTCTGTTCGTCTGGGAGCATAGCATCGCCGAGCACATGTTCTGGCTCTGCGAAGACCGATGCAGGGTCGAGCAAAGCCTTTTCGAGATCGATCGGAATCATATCATTCACCTTAAGATCTGGGTCACTTGATCGACTGGGATCACCGTCGGCAGGCCAAGTCCTGTGAGAGTGGCACCCTAGTTGGTTGAAGTAGAACAGCTATGGCATCCCGGCGCATTGATCGCGATCAAGGAATATCGACATTGCTTGTGCAAAATTGATGCAGGTTTTCGAATTGGCTCGGCATTCTGTTCTCATCGAGGGATAACTCTGTGACAAGCGTAGCCATTGGCTTTCTTGGCAGTCTGTAGCTGGGCTCATGACCGGAATCGGAGCCCTTCCGGTATTGCTTGGACAAACTTTCTCTCGGCGTGCGAGCGACATTCTGCTCGGCTTTGCAGCCGGTGTGATGCTCGCCGCCTCATTCTTTTCGCTCATCATGCCTGGTATTGATGCTGCCCATGAAATCTTCGGCGGACGGCTCCTACCCGCCGCTGTTGCCACAGGGGGCGTTTCTATTGGCGTGGCAGTTATGGCAATGCTCAACGAGACTATACCGCACGAACATTTCTTTCAGAGTCGCGAAGGGTCGCAATCAGCCGCGCTTGCACGGATATGGCTGTTCATTCTCGCCATCACCATCCACAAGGCGCCCGAAGGGCTTGCGGTGGGCGTGGGCTTTGGCGGCGGCGACATTGGCGGTGGGACAACGCTCGCGATCGGCATCGGGCTTCAGAACGCGCCCGAGGGATTGGCCGTGGCGCTTGCTCTGCTCACCTGCGGCTACTCCAAATTCCGCTCGTTCAACGTGGCGATGCTCACAGGTATGGTAGAACCCGTTGCAGGCCTGCTAGGCGCCTATGCGGTTAGCCTGTCGTACCTCGTCCTGCCATAAGCACTGACTTTCGCAGCCGGCGCGATGATTTACATCATCAGTCACGATGTCATTCCGGACACCCATCGACGCGGGGTCGAACAGCAAGCTACATTTGGGCTATCGGTCGGGCTGGTTGTCATGATGTTCCTGGACATCGCATTCGGTTAGGCTGACGATCCGGGTCAATGCTGGTTTACAAAGGTATAGATAAATCGCCACTTTAACCGCTGTGTTATCAACAGGAGAGGGATCGTGACGTCTGACAGATCATTGAAAGACATCTTCGATGATGGAATACGAGCCAAGCATTTATGTCGCAAATGTGGATGTGTCTGTCAAAGACGGGATCGTCACGCGAACCGGAAACGTTAGCTCCTTCGCTCAGCGAAGGTCGCTGCGGTTCGCCGTGCGATTTCTTCGTCCGCAAAGCAGCATTTCTAGATGTGAGGTCCTCCTGTCAGGAAAATTCTTCAGAATCCCGAATTGACCAGGAATCAGAATATCTTTCCTGGATCGTCCGCCGGCCATTCTTGCGAACCATCTGAGACTCAACCGATCGTTTCAATGCCGCTGATTGAGTACATGGCCTCGCGAACCTTGTTTCAACGCTCGCTTCACGTATCTCGATCGGCAGGACGAGAATGATCTTTCAAAACCTGCGGCGTTGCGAGTTGGGGAGTGCGGCGTGCGCCAGTGCCCTGGCCGCCGGGGGTCGGATGAGATTCTCGTCGTATCAATGGTGGAAAATCCTCAGGCGTAATCGTCTCTTTTTCGATGAGCAATTTAGCGCCGGCTTCTAAATCGTTGCGGTGTTCCTTGAGTATAGCCTTGGCTGATATAAATGCCTCATTGATCATCGAGCGAACGGTCAGATCCACTTCTCGTGACGTCTCGTCGGAGTAGTCTTTCTGTCGGCCAAAGTTTTGACCTTCTGGAAGCCACTGCAAATTGCGATGTTCAAGCACGGCCTGACCAACTGCGCTGCTCATGCCGAACTGCGTCACGCATTGACGCGCGATGTCGGTGACTTTGGCGAGGTCGTCTGCCGCTCCTGTCGAAATCTCCTCGAAGATCAGATCTTCCGCGGCGCGCCCGCCCAAGAGGATCACCATACGCTCGCGCAATTCGTTTGCTGTAATCAGAAAACGATCCTCTGTGGGTCGTTGCATTGTGTATCCAAGCGCTCCGATGGACCGCGGAATGATCGATACCTTTTGTACAGGATCGGCCCCCGGCAACATCGTCGCAATCAATGCGTGGCCCATCTCATGGTACGCTACCCGCTCGCGCTCCTGCGGTTTCAACAATCGACTTCTTCGCTCTGAGCCGGCGACAATGCGTTCAACTGCGTTGGTGAAGTCAGTCATGCATACCATCTCGGCTTTGCGGCGCGTTGCAACAATGGCCGCTTCGTTGACAAGATTTGCGAGATCCGCCCCCGTGAAACCCGGGGTCATGGCTGCCACCTCTGAAGGAAGGACATCCGGGCCAATCGTGATCTTGGGCATGTAAATGGCGAGGATTTGTTCGCGGCCTTTGCGATCTGGTCTGTCGAGAATTACTTGTCTGTCAAAACGTCCGGCCCTCAGCAACGCCGGGTCCAGTATTTCAGGCCTATTTGTGGCCGCAAGCAACACAATGCCCACGCTGGGGTCAAATCCGTCCAGTTCCGACAGCAGCTGATTGAGAGTCTGTTCCTTTTCATCGCCACCGCCATAGCCGGCAAATGGACTCCGCGCTCTGCCAAGTGCATCGAGTTCATCAATGAAGATAATGCAAGGCACCGATTGGCGGGCCTGCTGAAACAAGTCGCGCACCCGGGCGGCACCCACGCCTACGAACATCTCGACGAATTCTGAGCCCGATATCGAAAAAAAGGGGACTCCGGCCTCCCCCGCAACCGCACGTGCCATAAGGGTCTTTCCGGTACCTGGTGGCCCAACCAACAATATCCCCTTTGGCACGCGTGCACCAAGACGGCCATATTTCTTCTGATCCTTCAGGAAGAATACGATTTCTTTCAATTCGTCCTTGGCTTCATCGACCCCTGCAACGTCGTCAAACGAGACACCGGTCTGACGCTCCATATAGACTTTCGCTTTTGATTTTCCGATACCGATCAAACCACCCTGCCGATCAGCGAAGCCGCGAAACAGAAACGCCCAAACCCCAAACATAATCAGGAGCGGAAACGCCCATGACAGAAGTGCCGTCAACGTCGTGCTATCGGTGCCACCCGAGACCTTTATCCCGGCACTGGACAATTTCTCGGCCATGGCTGGATCGACGCGCTGCATCACGAAAAAGCGCCTGCCGTCCTGTGGCTCGTTAAACTCACCCCGAACAGTCGTTTCCGTCACAATCGCTGCCTTGATCTTTTGTTCGGTGACCAGTCGATTGAGGTCGGTGTAAGATATCTCAGCAACATCCCTCTGTGCTGCCCAGAACTGGAGAACCGCGATGATACTAAAGGCGATGACGATGTAACCGATGTTGTAAGCCAGTTTTCGATCCATGATCGTTTCTCGTTTCTAAGTTCGCATGTAACTCGCTGGGTGTGTGACAAGAGGTACTTCACACCCTTTGCGCCATTCATTGCTGGGCTCCTTCGGATAGTCCAAGTATACAAATCGTTCAGTGCATCATGAGTACAGGGAGCGTCGGGCAATCGATCATCGACTTGGTAACCCCGCCGAAAAGCCGCTCGCGCAAACGCGAATGGCTATATGCTCCCATGACCATCATGTCGGCGGAAATCTCGATTGCATGTTGCTTAAGGACCTCGGCAATGGGCCGTCCCAAGCTTGGCACTCGATCAATCGTTACTTTGGCGCCATGCAGAGTCAGATAGGCAGCAATATTGACCCGCGCTTCAATATCAGTCGCATCCGCCGATACTTTGGCATCAATCATCGTCACATGGACTTTATGGGCTCCAGCCATCAAGCCAATCGCCTCGCGTGCAGCCCGCGCGGCCTCAATCCGCGAATCCCATGCAAGCAACACCGTAGCGGGGCGCAATGTTGGCCACCTGCCAGCGGGAATAATTAGAATCGGTCGGCCAGAATGGAAGAGTGCGCCATTTATGGCCGGGGCTTTGAGATCAGGCTGGTGCAGCAGATCGGGACCAATAACAGTAACATCAGAAAAGCGGGCACGCTGCCCGATCATTTCGTCGGCCCCATCGCTATCAGCGTAACAGATGCCAACGTCGGTCAGGATACCATAAGCGTTCGCAAGTGATTTGATACGCTTCTGACGCATTTTGATCGCGGCGACATCCGCCTCGCGCTCCAAAATCCAGGCATCGGAAACCATTGCGCCGTGTCCGCCCATTGGGAAAGGCGCCAGCCCCACGACAAGCACGCTCAAATGCATATCAAGCTCCCGGCAGAGATTGATTGCATTCATAATATCCCGGTCACATCGGTCTGCGCCGATCACGCAAAAGATACTTTTGCACGGCATGGCATGTGTCCTTCCACTTCTATTTGCTAGACTTATGCCGATGGGCCTGGCTTTCCTTGCGCTAAATCAAAGCATGACGAGATTCCCCGATAGGCTTCGGAATTTCTGCCATGATTGGATCAACACAGCGTTCCTAATTTCCGGCATGTGCACCTCTTGCTGGCGGGGGAAAAAAGGACATCTTGAAGGCGACTCCCGCGAAGGCTTCAATTTCTAGTGCCTCTCAAGAAGAGCGATATATTGATCCGGCAGAATGGCAGGCCAACCGGGAAAAATGCCGCGTCCGCCATTTTCCGACGCTATGAGGATCGATCGCTCCCGCCTGCGTAACAAGTCGGGCCGTCTGTGGCATTTCGACTGCGCTGCCGGGACAGCGGACGATGAATCGGCTTTTCACTCGGGCGGCCAAGTGCTGTGTGCCAGGCCAATGAGGTTGTTATCGTTACCGTTGACCGCGATGCCGACACTCTCCCGCAGGAGAGCATTGATGATGTTGCAACATTTTTTGCGCCGCCACAGCAGCGAAATCATCACGGACAAGTCTGAGAGGGGAAGTCTCATCCGTTTTACAAAATCGGTGGATGCCGAACTCGTGGTCTCCGGGCGTATGGTCATAGCAGATTCAGGGAATGGGTGTTCGGTGGCGTCACTCGCTCCTTATTGAGCGAAGAGAATTTCATCCGCCTTATGTCGAGCTGAAACGCTTTTGACATCAAGCATTGGCAACTCGGCGATCGAGAGGTTCTGGTGTGAAGGGTAACGGGTGAGCGATGAACCCGAATTTCATGGCAGATCGCAGGTAATTGCTCGTCATCTCGCCGGTCTTTGATCCAGCGCAAGGCCAAGATTCTCAGCGCCGAACCGCCACCAGCGGAAGCAAGATTGGTCGGTTCGGATTCGGAAACGGACATCGCACTGATCGAAACCAGGGCTGATGGTCTCACCGCTACCTAAGGGTTGGAGACTATGTGGTTGCTCTTGGCAATCCCTTTGGCCTCGGGCAAACCGCGACATTGGGCGTCGTAAGCGCCCTCGGTAGACCGGGTCTAGTGGGATTCGTTGGGTTTGATGTCCATGGAGTTTCAAGTCTGGCCCGGCCCGGTACATCCGCGCGAAAATTGACTTCAGTCTTGGGATGAACGGTCACCGCGCGACCTGGCTGAGGCGAGCTTCGCCCGCTCTTGAGCGAGCAAACCCTCAAGAAGGCTTCGCTTTTGTTGGTCTTTTTCAAGGTTGAGGTAGTTGACGAACGAATCTATGTTCGCCTGGCAAACGAACACATCGCGATTATTTCGGTCGCGGTCAGAAATTTGGGCCATATCATGCCCCCATCCCCATAATGACTACAGAGAGCCACAGCAATTCAGACTAGTTTAAAATCGATTTTTATTGAGCCGCCACTTACCTAAGGCCGCTGCTCGAGCATGGCTGCGCCAGAGCGTTAGGTCGGGGGCCGGATTGTAACATGGCGATGGTTTCCTGATTGAGAGACAAGAGACCTTGGAAAGCCGCTATGGCGTAGGCTCCCGACAACGCGCCGGTGACACATTCGGGCGATTGACAGGAACGCGAGTGCAACTAGTGGATCGGGCGCTTACGCGCCTAACAGAGCCGTAAATCGCGCATCAGCGATCTTGCCATTAGCGAGAGTATGAGCCAACTTCTCTTGTTGTGCGCCTTCAGAATAGGCATCGAATGACTTCGAGAGGAAAAGAATGACTTTTGAAGAGCCGCCGCTCAGCACCGTTGGCATCGAACCTAAAGACGGCAAATGGTTCGTAACGGTTCACGAGCGAGGACAAGTTGCGGAGCGTGCATTCGGTACCGAGGCCGCCGCAAAGGAGTTTGCCAAACAGGAAGAAAGGCGCTTGGGCATTGGCAGGAGATAGTTTTCTAGGGCGTTGGTGCGTAGATAGCTTCTGAATGGTCTCGAGATAGATAAAGGAGCGGTTCCCATCTCGATCGTGGTCTCATGCCGAACAAACCAATGCCGCTCGCCGTCATCACATCGCGAAGATGAAATTCAGGGTGATGAACTGGGTGGAATATGAAGCAGGCTTAGGTCGTCGTGGCAGCCTGACGTTATGGGATCACGCCAGAAGCGTTGGCAAAAATGGCTGCTCCCCGGCGCAGAACTTCAGTTGGGCAGGCCCGCTATTCCGACCTCGCGATTGAGATGACGCTAATGCTGGGCTGCTCGTTTGGATTGCGTCTGCCGCGCTTAAACGAACCGGATCCAGGAAACTTCTTCGGCAGCTGCGTTTAAAGATGTCGAAGCCATCTCCAGACTGGACAAGCCTGTCGGACGTCTGCGACGAGCCAATTACTGGACAAAATGTGTCTACCTTTTTACCTTTCTTGCCCAAGTTCTAGCAATCGCCAGTACAATGAGAAGCATCCCCATTCCCACCGCATTCCAAGTCGCCGCTTGTGAATCAGCGTATTGAAGCAACCACGGCGAAGCCACGAGCCACGAACCAACCAAGACGATAAACCTCTCTGCTTTCCAATAAGACAAGAGAGCTCCGTACGCGAACATGGCTACAGTAAATCCAGTAAGCCCAAAATTCCAGTATACTGCATCAAAACCCGTTGGCCCGTTGGCAATGGACCCGACAACCCAAGGGCAAATGAACAACCATGCGCCGGCCAACGCCAGCAGGATGCCCAGCCAGTCAATCTTGTTCATTCTTATTCTCTCTGCTACAGACCGATTTTCAAGTATTTATGAAACTCTAACGGTTACAGAAATAGATGACATTGAGCTGCGTCAAATCCGCAGCTCGACAGGCGCTATGTTTGGCATAAGTAAATTCTGCCGAAGACTTCAATCAATCCAGGTTGTACCAACGGGCACGATCATGGAGGTTAAGTGAACCTGCTAATGGCTTCGTCCCGAGAGCACCTGGCGCTTTCCCGGTTGATCGACAACCGGCTGGCCGCCGGAGCGTCGATGATGCAGATGAACGCAGTGCTTGCGCACCTCTCCATCCGCAGTCTTGCTCGCGTTTGCGCTTGAGGTTGAAGGTTATGTTGTTCTCTCGTTGAGAGCCTCAATACTGCCCTTGCATCACTCAATGCTGCCGAGGCCAGGGTGTGTTGTCGTCAACGAAAAAGCAATTTTGAGCGATCCATTAGCGCTGGCTGCAGTCCAACGTTTTCCACAAGTTCATATTCCTGTTGATCGACCGCTCTCAACCCATTCCGATCGGCACGGGGTCCAGGTGTCGAAAGCCCATCTTGGGTAACGCATTGATAACGGCCGTTAAATCGACCCAAAAAGCTGACGCGCAGGTCCATTTACGTAGAAACGCGTAGGTACATAAACGAATTTCGCAGCGTGATGATTTCAGCGAGGGTTATCCATCAGATTGAATGGGAGATCGTCATGCTAGCCTACACGACATTCCAACTTTCACAGGAGCCCAGATCGGATAGTTACGGTCGCTCGACCGTTCCATTGCCCTTCGGTCCCACTCACCCGCAACAAACTTCGTTTCATGCTCCGGGGTCCGAGATTTACGCTCAAGGCGAAAAGGCGGGAACCATTTACCAGGTCGAGTTTGGCGCTGTCCGTGTCTATCGGTTGCTCGCCGACGGTCGAAGGCAGATCAGCGCATTTTATCTGTCTGGAGAAGTTTTCGGTCTTGAGGCCGACGCAAACCATCATTTCTTCGCTGAAGCGATAACGAGCACGAATCTCCGCCTGTTTCCGCGCCTGAAGCTCGACGATGTTTCTCAGGAACTGTTCTCGCTGACATTGCGCAGTCTGACGCGCGCGCAGGAACATTTGCTCGTTCTCGGTCGTCAGACTGCAGCCGAGCGGGTGGCTGCGTTCCTGCTCGATCTGGCGGAACGTCAGGGGGGATTGGAACAGGTGGAGCTTCCTATGTCACGTATGGACATCGGCGATTATCTTGGTCTCACCATCGAAACTGTATCCCGCGTGTTTTCCAAGTTGAAGGACAAGGGGATTATCACCCTTCCAACGATGCGAAGCGCCGAGATCAAAAAGTGGAAAGCTCTTCAGGCAATGTGTGAGTGAGTGCCCGTCGACGATGTAAATCCACACTTGTGCTGAATGATGCCTTCACCTCGGTTTGACCCGGATCAATGTGCTTCGGGATTCGGCCAGGCAGCGGCCTCCTCAAAAATGCAGCGGCTCCTGCGAAGTGAGTGGGTTTAAGCAGCCTCACCGACGAGTAAGCAGGTCACTTTTCAAACCTTCTCAGATTGAGAACCAAACTCCACTTCCTAACAAAATCGGTACCTTAACACGGCAAATGAAATTATTCTTTGGACAGCAATTCGACAGCTTGGTCCGACTATGAAGTGTTCGCCGCTCCAATCCCGGACGCGGAAAAAGGAACTTACCTCATGAAACTCAAAGCTGTCGCGGCCTTCTCGATCCTACTGCTTTTGCCAGCCATCGCCTTAGCAAGCCCTGCCTGTACCAAGGAGCCAAAGACGAAATGGATGTCGGAGACGGATATGCAAAAGAAGATATCCGATCTGGGTTACAAGGTGAAAACCTTCGAAACGACAGGAAGCTGTTACGAGATCTACGGTTGGAACAAGGACGGGAAGAAAGCTGAGGTCTACTTCAATCCCGTCACGGGCGACATCGTCAAATCGGAAATCGATGGATAATCCAATCATGGACCAATTTTCGATCGACGTGGAGGGGAATAGCCCCTCCACAGGCCCAACCATGGAGGTCTGGGACCCAATCGTCCGGCTGTTTCACTGGACCGTTGTTGGCGGTTGCATCCTCAACCTCTTCATACTGGAAGAAGGCAAGTACTGGCACCGCGTGACGGGATACATCATAGCGGCTGTGTTGGTGGTGCGCCTTTTGTGGGGCGTCGTCGGAACACGCTATGCGCGGTTTTCGCAGTTTTTTCCGACGCGGCGCAAAATTGTCGAACATCTGCAGGATCTAAGGGAGGGTCGCACCAATCGCCATATCGGTCACTCTCCGCTTGGGGCGGTGATGATGTTGGTCCTTATGACGCTGCTGACCCTTAGCTGTCTAACAGGTTGGCTCATGGGGACGGATGCATTTTGGGGGAACAAGTCTCTCGAATCGATCCATGCCCTGTCAGGTAACGCGATTATGGTGTTAGCGCTACTGCACGCGGCATCCGCGATCTTTGAAGGCTGGCGACTACAGGAAAACTTGGTTTGGTCGATGGTTACAGGCAAGAAACGGAAATGAACCAAGATGCGAGTCCTGCTTGTTGAAGACAGCCTACGTCTCCGTGAGCTCATCGGAGAAACGTTGCGCGATGCAAATTGGCAGGTCGACGCATTTGCAACTGGAGAGGACGCTCGTCATGCCATAGCCGGAGCCGACTACGATATCGTGCTACTCGATCTCGGACTGCCAGACGAAGATGGGATCGAAACACTTAGGTCGTTGCGCGGAGCGGGACATGCAGTTCCGATATTGATCCTCACAGCAAGGAGTTCGATCGATGAGCGCATCGGCGGGCTGGATGCAGGGGCAGATGACTATCTTGTCAAGCCGTTCAACAATGGAGAACTCCTCGCCCGCATGAGGGCATTACTTCGGCGTTCGCCGCAGACTGTCATGCCGGAGCTCGCATTTGGGAACCTCACCCTCAATCTCGCGACGTCATCAGTCGTTTGCGGAAGCGATCAAGTTGCACTCGCACCTCGGGAGAGCGCCGTGCTTGAGCATTTGATGCGTAATGCAGGAAGAGTCTTGCAGAAGCGCAGGTTGGAGAATGCGTTCTCGGAATTTGGCGACGAAAAAACGTCGAATGCTGTGGAACTGGCGGTATCCCGGCTTAGAAAGAAGCTCGACGGTTTCGACACGGGTCTCTCGGTCGAAACCGTGAGAGGCGTCGGCTATATGTTATGCGAAAAAAATCCTTGATGCCAAAGCCGATGCCGCTTGGACAGATCGTCGCTCGACGCATCGTTCTCTTCGCTTTGCTGGCGATGCTGGCGCAGCTGTTGATCGTTCTTGCTGACTATTATTGGAATGACGAGGAACTGGGGCGGTTGCTCGTTGAACAGGAAGTTGCAGAACTTGCTGCAGGAATCAAGACGCTCGGAGCCTCAGCGGTTTTCGAGCTTCCGACAGAATTGTCAGATCGCTACGGGAATCAGACAAGCGGGTATTTTGCGCGCATTCGCGACGCATCGGGGCAAGTCCTATTCACCAATTGCGCCGATCAGTGCGTTGAACATTTTCTTCCGATCGATCTCAAGGCTCCGGATTTCTGGCTTCGAATTATAAATCCGGGCAAGCCGCTCACACTTGCTGGCGGTGAAACCTTGCGCATGGAGCACCAGTCCTTCGTTGTGGAAGTAGCAACAATCGGTGACCCCAAGAAACGCGTCGATGCTGTGCTCTGGCATGAAGTGACTGACCATATGATAGTGCCCATGGGGATTCTCGTCGTGTTTGTCCTCGGCGCAACCTTGTTATCCATTTCCACGGCGCTTCGCCCCGTGCGACGGGCCGCGAGAGAGGCAAAGGCTATAAATGGAACCGATGCGTCATCCCGTCTCGATACCATGGGCATGCCACTCGAGGTGGCGCAGCTAGCTGGAGCCGTAAATGCCGCGTTTGAGCGTGTGCGCCATCTGATGGACGCTCAAAAACTGTTGACTTCTGCCATCGCACACGAGGTTCGGACACCATTAGCTATTATCAAGCTGGAGCTTGAACGTATCGACCATCCGCGTGCTCGAAAGGCCGAAAATGACCTCGATGATCTGGTGCGGTTCGTCCACCAATTGTCCTCACTGGCAATTTTGGACGGAGTGGATCGAAGGCAGTTTCATGCGATAAATGTCAACAAACTTGCCGAAGAACTTGTCCAGAGTCTGGCTCCATGGGTCTACCAGCTGGAGCATTCAATTGCCTTTGAGCATGCGGGCGACCTAGTCGTTCCCGCGATCGAAAGCTTGATACGCGATGCTCTGCGAAATTTGATCGAGAACGCCGTCAAACATACCGCCGCCGGTACAGCGATCACGGTGAAGGTTGATGGCAATGGCACGGTCAGCGTTTGTGACGACGGGCGTTCCAGGCTATCGCCTGGAGGTTCAATTAGAAGCGGCACACGCGGGATTGGGCTCGAGATCGTTGAACGGATTGCATCGATACACGGAGCCAAATTCGGGTTTGACAAGAAATGCTGCAGCACCTGTGCAGTGTTGTCCTTCTCAATTTACAGTGACCCATCTAAGCTCGAGGGCACGGGCAGCGGTCTTCTGGCAGGAGGACATGAAAGTAACGGGGTTGGATTTGGCCTCTTAGACTAGAAACGACTTACGAAGCCATCAGCGGAACTTTCTCCTGGTTGCAATATTACAAACTGCCTGCCCCGTCACCCCACTCGAGGCGCGGGTGTCCGCTATTGTTGAGCTAGACGCGGCCCGCCTTACGCGCGTCCTGCTTGGTCGCCCGCTTATGCTGACGACACCCCACATTGCTTCTCTGGTCGGCGGCGCGACAAATCCTGACGAACTTGCAGGAGATATGCAATCATCGAAGCGGTGAACAACAAAGGCTTGGCATTGTGTAACCTTCTCCGAAAAGGGTTCAGAAATCTCTTGCCCGTTAGAAACATTGTACGAACGGTACGTGCATCTTGCCTGATTTCCGCCGGCTTGGCCCTTCGTGAGCGTCGAACCGATATGTTCAAGCTTGATAAGTGACGCGGCGGCTGACTGGCGAAGTTAAAGTTCCTGGCTCTTGAGGACTTCGTCGAGGGTGCGGCGTTCGACGCCGGCTACCTTTTCTTGAAGATTGTCGGCGCGCAATAAATCCCTGGCCCGGCCATGCGCACCAATGATCCGCAAAACAACGTTCCGCGCGGCGAGCTCGCCATGAAGCTTGTGCAGCATGCCCGAGCCCGCGAGATCAAGCAGGGGCGATGCCGAGAGATCGCAAACCACCAGCTTCAAGTCTGCATGCTTTGCCGTTTCAACCCGGTCGAGAACCGCGGCAAGGACCGTATCCGCATTTACATAGATGAGGTTGCTTTCCGGGCGAAACGCGATGGCATGCGCAAGTGGCTCATTTTCTGGATGACGGTCGACATCCGAGTAGTCATTTGTGCCGGGTATGCGTCCGAGGAAGGCGACATGGGGACGAGAAGCGCGGATCAGAAGCATAATGATTGATGCGAGCGCGGCCAGCAGGATGCCTTGCAGGATCCCGAGTAGCAAAACCGCAACCAGCGCGATGGCCGCCGCGTAGAAATCAACCCGGCTTACCCGTGCCATGCGCAGCAACTCCGGAAAGTTGATAAGCCCTGCGACGGCCGTGAGGACCACAGCGGCGAGCACCGCCTTTGGCAGGTTTTCCAGCAAACCCGTAAGAAAGAGCAGGCAGACCGCAAGCGTCATCGAAGCGAAGACGAGCGCCAGTGGGCTGCGGGCCCCCGCCTTGTCATTGACCGCGGACTGAGACAAACCTCCGGCCACAGGATAGCTTTGCCCGAGTGCAGTGAAGAGATTGGCGGCACCAATGCCCAAGAATTCCTGTCGCGGGTCCATCTCGTAGCTGTGCTTGGCGGCGAAACTGCGGGCAGCCGAGACGCCTTCAATATAGGCCAGCAGCAAAACGCCGCCCGCCAATGGCACAATTCCCTCAACGTCACGAAGCCTGAGCGCGGGACCCTGTAAGGACGGCAGACCAGGCGGGATGACGCCGGTGATGGGCACGCCCATGGCTGGTAGGCCGAACAATGTGGCAGCAGCGATTGAGAGGCAGACGACGGCCAGCGCCACCGGGCGTCCTGGGAATAGCCGATCGCCCGCAATGATCGCCAGAATTGCTGCAAGTCCGACCGCCAAGATGGTCAGGTTGATCCCGCCGATTTGGCCCAAAATCAGAACGAGGCGTTCAAAGAAGTTATGGCCTCCTCCCGGGACCCCGAACAGGCTCGGAAGTTGTGTCATGGCAATGGTCAGGCCGGCACCTGTTTTGAATCCGACCAGGATGCTGTCGCTGATCAACTTGACCAACACACTAAGGCGCAAAGCCCATGAGATGAGGGCAAGTCCCGCGACGGTGAAAGCCGCGAGACTCGCAATCTGCGCATAGCGTAACGCATCGCCATCCGCCATCATTGCGACGGAGCTGGCGATCATCAATGAGATGGCAGATGTCGGCCCGACAGCCAACTGGCGCGAAGAGCCGAACAGGGCATAGCCCAATCCGCCAAGGAGATAGCCGTAGATGCCGACCTGCGGCTCCAGCCCAGCAAGCGTCGCATAGGCCAGAGAAACCGGGATGGCATAGGCAGCAAGTGTGACACCCGCCACTGCATCGGATGGTAGGTATGATGCACGATAGTCTGGCAACCATTGCGCCGGCGGCAGGAATGAAAGCCACTTCCGCAGGCCATGGTTTTCAGTCTTTTCCATGATGGGTGCTGACTCCCGGATGTTCACTAGAGCTCAGTAAATACTTTGATCTTCCCCGTCTTGACGGCCGACTTGAGGGCTGCGTGGTCGCGTTCCGCCTGGTCGGCGTATGCAATTGCGAAGCTCGTGATTGCCTTGTCGAAGACATCGTTGGTTGCGCCGAGATAGCCTACAATCGTTGTCACATCCCCGGTCTTTGAGTGGGCCCTGGCGAGGACCCAGCCACAAGCCTTTGCATAGGCCTCCATGAACGACGCGTCGAAACTCTCGATCATTGGCTTGATCTTGGCATCACGGAGCTGGCGTACATAGAACTGTCGGCCATTCGGTGCAGTGACCCATCCGAGAAAGATATCCGATACCGGCTGCATTAGCCGTTGGCCGATGACGACACGCTCACCCGAATGCTCATGAGCACTCTTGCCAGCATATGGTTCGAGTACCGAGGGTGCCGCTTCCTTGAACTGAAGAAACAGTGGATCGTTGTTTGCAGACATCAAGAGGGCTATCCAGCATCTGCGTCCGACGCTGCCTATCCCGACAACCTTGATGGCGGCGTCTATAATTTCGTACTGGTCGAGAAGGTGGCGCCGGTCCTCGGGCAATGTCTTGCGATAGCTGTCGAAGACGGCCTCAAGAACCGTCTGGAACTCGGCTGTTTTTGCCGCCTCGGGGTGAAAGATCAGCGGCGGCTGTTCGCGAATACGCACTTTGCCAGCCACCGTGCCAGCAAGCTTCGGGAAGTCGAGCTCTGAGCCGTTGCTCGAGGCAATCTTGTCAATCCGGTCGCGAAGAGGTTTTTGGTCGGCGCGTGGCAGGCTTTGTATGAAGTCTGTAGCTGTAACCCTTTGATACCATGCTTCCAGCGGGCTGAGCTGCGAGAACTTCGAGAGATTCCTGCGATAGCTACGTACGCTGGCCTGTGCGCAATCGCGCGCCTTGGCATCCGAGAGGCCGACAAACCGGGCGGCGAGCACGACTGAGGCGGCCAGTCGTTTGATGTCCCATTCCCATGGTGCCGGCAGTGTCTCGTCGAAGTCGTTGATGTCGAAGATGATACTGCGTTCCGGTGTGGCGAATCCGCCGAAGTTTGCAAGGTGACAGTCGCCGCAAGCCTGAACATTGAGACCGGACGTCGGTGTTTGCGCCAGGTCGGCGGCCATCACTGCAGCGGCACCCCGATAGAACGCGAAGGGTGATTGCAGCATGCGGCCGTACTTGATGGGTATCAGCCGTTCGATACGCCCGGCATCCGACTCCTGCAGGATCGCGATTGGATCTGCGCGGCCGCGTTTAGCCTTCCAGATGCTATGATCTGCGCGCTGCACCTTATCGCGCAGCGCCTTTCCGGCTGCCAGACGATCTTCTCGGGAAAAAACGCGAAAGACGTGATCGACCGAAACGGCAGTCCGGAAGGGTTGAACGTTGTTCATGCTCGAACATCCTTCTGCTTTTCACTATCAGCCAAACGATCGGAGTTGGGAAGCTACCCAAATGGCTAGTGTGAGCGCTCTCCAAAATCTCTATCATCGCATACCTGAAGGCGCGCAGCTGAACCGCCGGACTTAGACCTTACCAGGCTGGTAGGTCAGCGCTTGGCTTTTTTGCCCTTGGTCAGGTTGCTGACGACACCATGAGTCCATTGGTTCTGGGTCTTGACTGAAACTCCTGTCGTACCAACGTAAACAGCGGTCAAACTTATCCTCGAGCTCCACCGCACGATCTATTCTTGGATCATCGTGCCGCAAGAAGATCGGTCACCTCGGGCCTACGCTCCGGCATCTCCAGTCCGGCGAGAGGACAATCCCGGCCGGATCTCTCAAGCTGGCGACGCTGACGCGCGGGATACGCATTATGATCGTGAGGCAATTTGCTTTTGCAGTCCTCCAACATCTCCCAATGAAGTGGGCTGGAGCGCGTATTCCTGATACTTCGCCGGTCCTGGGATGGTACAGCCCTAGCGGCCATCCCAGTCCTCGGGTCGCGTCGAGCCCCAGCGCACAGTTTAATATAAGAGGACACTTTTGCCTTTGATCGAAATCAATGCTCGACCGGCGTTGCCATGCCATCGTGAACAAGATCGCGACGTTACAACCGTCTGTTGGGGCATCCGCAAGGATCAAAACCTTCCATGGCGATCATTCAGAAACGCGTGGGAAACCAGCCAAGATAGGCTGCGCGGATTGCGGCTTGCGGAAAGTTGATTCACGTCGCGCACGATGGCAACGGAGCGATCGAGCATGAAAGATCCAGAAGTTTTCATGAAAGACAAACGTTTGGAAACGGCTGTCTATGTCTGCGAAATTGCGACTGAAGATACGACGTTGGTGGTCGATATATACACACGCGACCCGCACAATGCGCATCAGACGTTGTTGGATTTGAAAGCGGCCATCGACGCGCTGCTTGAGGAATGGAACCCGGGCGATTACACCCAAACAAAGGAGCCGCACGTCTACCATTCAGGTGTGATGTGGCCACTTCATATATCGCGGCCGGCTGCGACCAACCGAGTGCTCGAAGCCACCGATGCGGAGACGCGCTAACCACATTTTCGCAGATCGTCGATCGTCGCCTTTGAACACGGTTATCTTGGCGTATGGATTACAACGACAATCCAGACTGGCCGGCGGGCACGCGGCAAGTGCTGCTAACGACGCGCAATTATCCCTGCTTCGCCATAGTGTTGGAGTATCTGGAAG
>NZ_JBBNAM010000418.1:0-50426 GCF_037994425.1 Phyllobacterium sp. | reverse complement strand
CGCGTTTCGAAGCGTGTCCGCGAAGCGGAGAAGGAAGTACAAAACCATGCGCAAGGAACCCTTGTGCAGGATCCGGAGACCGGCGAATACCGACTGCGCAGAGATTGATTGCGATGCTCGACAGTCTCGATCGACCGATCATTCTGACGGCTTCGGCCAAGATCAACCTGGCACTGCACGTGACCGGCAGGCGGAACGACGGCTACCACACTCTCGAAAGTCTTGTCGTCTTTGCTGATTTCGGTGACAGAATCAGCGTTAAACGTGCGGCAAAAGACAATTTCTCCATGTCCGGCCGGTTCGGAGACGGGCTGCCGAGCAATGCAACCAATCTGGCCCTTCGAGCACGCGATGCCCTTCGCGCTGCGTTTCCTGATCGGGTAACGCCGGTTTCCATTCATCTGGAAAAACATCTTCCCGTCGCTTCGGGCATTGGCGGCGGTTCAAGTGATGCGGCGGCAGTATTAAATGCACTTGCAAGGCTATGGGCCCTCGATGTTGACGTCGACCGATTGGCTGCAATCGGTTTGCCGCTCGGAGCCGACATTCCGATGTGTCTGCACGCACAGCCGCTGGTTGCGCGCGGCGTCGGCGACGAAATCGAACGGATCGCCGCATTTCCACATTTGCCGCTGGTGCTTGCCAATTGCGGAGCGTCAATCTCGACGCCGCAGGTTTTTGCAAACCTAAACAAGCGCGACAACCCGCCATTGCCGGCTCTGACCGCCATGCAGTCCGTGGATGATGTCTGCGCCTACCTCCGCGCGACGCACAATCACCTTTTCGAGGCGACGCGGGCGCTGACGCCCGAGATTGACCATACGGTCACGGTGCTCACACAAACATCACCAAGGCTGGTGCGCATGTCGGGATCCGGCGGTACTTGCTTTGCCATCTATGACAGCGACGACGAAGCCCAAGCTGCGGCGGCAAGCGTTCGCCGGCAGCATCCTGGTTGGTTCGTCGTCGCAACGCATAGTGCCATGGAAGGAAACTGATCTTGGCGCGTATTGACGAAACAAGACCATTCGTTCCGGTCAAGATCGCGGTCCTCACTGTCTCGGATACGCGCAAGCTCGAAGACGACAAGTCCGGTAGCACGCTGGCGGAGCGCCTGCTTGGCGCGGGGCACACGCTGGCGGAGCGCGCGATCGTGACGGACGACCGCGAGAAAATCCGCAACAAGGTGCTTTCCTGGTCAGAGGATCCTGATATCGACGTCATCATTACGACCGGCGGCACGGGCTTTACCGGCCGCGACGTTACGCCGGAAGCTCTCGAACCCATCTTCGAAAAACGCATGGACGGTTTTTCTGAAGTCTTTCACCGCATATCGTACGATAAGATCGGCACCTCAACGGTCCAGTCGCGTGCAACCGGTGGCGTCGTCAATGCCACTTTCGTATTCGTGCTCCCGGGCTCGCCCGGCGCCTGCAAGGACGCGTGGGATGGCATCCTTCAGCATCAACTCGACTACAGGCACATGCCCTGTAATTTCGTCGAGATCATGCCCAGGCTTAATGAACATCTGCGGCGCGGCGGCAAGAGTTAGAGCCTAGACTAGCAAGCTTCAGCCCTTCAAAGCTGCAGGAATAATTTCTGCCCGCAGCCGTTTCATGGCGAGGCCGCGTGCGATATCCGCGGATTTCTTGCCCGGATTGAACAGGGCCATCGATTGGCGCTTGGATATCAGCAACCCATCGGCAAGCGGATTTCCTGGCGAGAACACCCGGCTTAGAAACGGCCGGCGGTGCGCATGGGAGCGTGTGAAACAGGCCGGTCCCTGCATGCGTTCGACGTGCATGGCAACCGGCTCGATCCATCCGTCGAGCAGTCGGGCACCAGGCTCCAGAAACAGGAACCATTCGCTTCTGGCACGCCTGAAACCATCAAGCAGCGTCAGATCCTGCAAGAAAATGCAGCCCGCCTGATCGGCGACCCTATGTGTCTGATCAAGCGAACCATGATCAATGACGACGACATCGCTGAGCAATCCTTCGACAGCACCGCTTACCAGACCGGCAAGCGTTCTGGCCAACGGTTCATACGAATTTTGCGTTTCAATCAAGACGGAGATCATTACCAACGCTCTAGCCTATTATCCTGAAAATTTCCATCACTCGTTGCGGCTGCATCTCTCTGCATATTGTTCTTGCTTTGTTCTATTAATTTGCTAGGAATAGATTCATGTTGCGACTGTGATCAGCGACTCGCGTTTCGCTTCGGTCCAAGGAGAACGCCAATGAACATTGTGGTGCAAGCGGACAAGGCTGCTTTCGGGCAAGGCCGCGTACAACAAGCCAATGCCCTGATCGACGAGGCCGGCTTGCGCATCGATTCGGAACGACGCCGCGGGCGCGGCGCTGGTATGAATCCATCCGGCCGCTTCGAAGCGGAGAGCCGTCACGTCTATGACGACGGCTGGGAAACGATTGAGGACCTGCCGCCGTTCAAGACGGAAGTTCAGATCGAGAAGCCGCGTGTCATCATCACACGTAATGATTCGCCCGATATCAGCTTCGACCGTTCGATTAATCCCTATCGCGGCTGTGAGCACGGCTGCATCTATTGTTTTGCGCGGCCGACCCACAGTTATATGGGGCTTTCGGCGGGACTCGATTTCGAATCAAAGCTCTTTGCCAAACCTGATGCGGCCAAAATGCTTGACAAGGAGCTTTCCAAGCCAGGCTACACAGCCAAAACCATTGCGATTGGCACGAACACGGATCCTTACCAGCCGATCGAGAAGAAATGGCGGATCATGCGCGATATTCTTCAGGTGCTCGAAGCGCATCAGCATCCGGTGGGGATTGTCACCAAATCAGCGCTTGTCATGCGCGATCAGGACATTCTGGCGCGCATGGCGGAAAAGGGTCTGGCCAAAGTGTGCCTGTCTGTGACGACGCTCGACGGCAAGCTGGCACGGACCATGGAGCCCCGTGCATCCACGCCGACGCGCCGGTTGCAGGCGCTGCGCAGCCTCGCCGAGGCGGGCGTTCCGGTCGGTGTCATGGTTGCGCCGGTCATCCCCGGCCTTAACGATCACGAGATCGAACGCGTTCTTGATAGTGCCCGCGCGGTGGGCGCGCTTGAAGCAGGCTATGTCTTGCTACGGCTGCCACTCGAAGTCAGCCCGATTTTCAAGGAATGGCTGCTGCGGAATTATCCCGATCGTTACCGGCATGTCCTGTCGCTGGTTCGATCCATGCGCGATGGCAAGGACTACGATGCCGAGTGGGGTAAGCGGATGCGCGGCGAAGGTCCTTATGCATGGCAGATCGGGCGCCGGTTCGAGATTGCGGCGAAGCGGCTTGGCATGAATCTCGCCAAACGGCGCTTGCGTACCGATCTTTTTTCCCCAACGCCAGGAAGCGAGCAACTTTCATTGTTCTAACAAGGCTTTCCGTCAGGCTGCGCCCCATCCCGGCCTGATGTGACCTTGGGTAGCCCACCCCATCAGCTACCTAAGGGCTTGCAGAGAATCAGAACGAATGCGAGTCTCGCCGCAACATGGCTCGATCGCGTTCTGATTCTCTGCTTCTTCCCCTGGAGCCCGTCAAACCGGACTTTACCAGCGAGCGCAAGCTCATGCGCAGCGGTGTCCAGTATATTGTCGGCATCGATGAAGCGGGGCGCGGCCCGCTCGCCGGCCCCGTGGTCGCCGCCGCTGTAATCCTCAACCCCAAAAAAATTCCGGACGGCCTCGATGATTCGAAGCGGCTGACTGCCCAGCGGCGCGAAGAGCTATTCGAGATGATTACGAGCACGGCGCTTGCCTGTGCCGTTTCCAGCGTCTCGGCGCCCGCGATCGATTCCACTGACATTCTGAAGGCTGCGCTTGAAGCGATGCGCCGCGCGGTGTGCGGCCTCGCCATTCAACCCGGCCACGCGCTGATCGATGGCCGCGATGTAGCGCCCGGCCTGCCCTGCCCTGCTACCGCCTTGATCCGCGGCGACCAGCGATCCGTATCGATCGCTGCTGCTTCGATCCTTGCCAAGGTTACTCGCGATCGCATGATGACCCAGACAGGCAAGTACATGCCGCTCTACGGCCTCGAATCGCACGTCGGCTACGCGACCGAATATCATCGCAACGCCATGGAGGCCCATGGACCCGTCGTTGGCTTGCACCGCTTCAGCTTCTCGCCGCTCAAGGACCGCCAGGTCTAGGCAGACGATCGGGCCTCATGTTGAGATCGGCAATCAATCGGCGTGGCCGATATCACACCGTTTTTGCATGATTCCGAAGCGGCATAAAAAAGCCGCCCGAAGGCGGCTTCTCATCAGGATTTTGCGACTTCAGTTGAGGCGAGACTTCACCTCGGTCAGCGAAGACTTGAAAAGCTCAGCCGAGGCCTTGGCGTCAACCTTGTCCGCAAGAATACGGCCCGCGGCGGCGACTGCAACATCGACTGCGGTGGCGCGCACCTCGTTGACAGCTTCAACCTGGGCCTGGGCAATCTTCTGCTCGGCAAGCTTGTGACGACGGGCGATATACTCCTCGCTCTTCTTCTTGGCTTCCTCAAGCAGGCCGTGGGCTTCGCGCTGCGCGATAGCAACGATCTCCGCTGCCTCCTTCTCTGCTTCCTTGCGCTTGCGCTGATAATCGGCAAGCAGCGACTGGGCTTCCTCGCGTAGGCGGCGCGCTTCTTCAAGCTCGTCGCGAATGCGGTCAGCGCGGGCATCGAGCGATTTGCCCACAACGCCCGGCACCTTGAGATAAGCGATCAGCGCCAGGAAGATGATGAGGCCGACGAGGGCGTAAAATGTTGCGTCCAATTCCATTATCGTTCTCCTCAGCCCCGAACAGCTTTGACAGCGGCGGAGACGCTCGCCTTGTCGACGCTGCCACCGACGATCTTCTTGACGATCTCGGTCGCGGTGTCCTCGGCAATGGTACCGACTTCCTTCATTGCCTTATCCTTGATCGAGGCAATGCTGGCTTCGGCTTCGCTGAGCTTCTTCTCGAGCTCGGCGGTGATCTTTGCCATTTCCGAATCGGACTTGGCCGTGGCTTCGTCCTGCGCGGTCTGGGCGATCGAACCTGCCTTCTTCTTGGCGTCGGCGAGTTCCTGTTCGTATGCGGCGAGCGCCTCGTCCGAGTCCTGTTTCATGCGGGCGGCCTGGTCGAGATCGGTCGCGATACGATCGCGGCGTGTCTCGATGATACCGCCGATACGCGGCAGGATCACACGCGAAAGGAAGAGATAGAATACTGCGAACGTCAGTGCGAGCCACAGAACCTGAGAGGCAAAATGGGTCGTATCAAAGGGCGGGAAGACAGTCTTCTCATGCGCCACGCCGGTTTCGGTATGGGTCTCGGTTGCATGAGCATCAGGCGTACCTGGAGCGACCGTTTCGGCAGCACCATGCGTGTCGGTCTGAGCGACGATTGTTTCCGTTGTGGATGCGGCGTGCGCCGAAGACACAAACATGTGTTGTCCCCTTGGGTTCGGGCGTTTCCCAAATCAGCAAAGTCGTATTGCTGCATATAAGTTTACTGGCCGCGCGGAGCGCAGCCAGTAACAAGCGCTGTCTTCAATTAGACAGCGAAGAGAAGCAGAAGAGCGATGAGCAGCGAGAAGATGCCCAAAGCTTCGGTAACGGCAAAGCCGAATACCAGGCGGCCGAACTGGCCGTCAGCTGCCGACGGGTTGCGCAGTGCACCGGAGAGATAGCTGCCGAAGATGTTGCCGAGGCCGAGGGCCGTACCGGCCATGCCAAAACAAGCGAGACCTGCACCGATGTACTTTGCTGCTACCGGATCCATATTAAACTCCTTTGGATAGAATTCTCATTGATAGATTTGCATTTGGCGGAAACCGCCGGTGAAGTTTTCTCAGTGACCGCCAGGATGGACTGCGTCGTTCAGATACATGCAGGTAAGCACGGTGAAGACGTAGGCCTGTAGGAAAGCCACCAGGAATTCGAGACCCGTCAGCGCTACCGTCATGGCGAGCGGCAGGATGGAGCCGCCGATGCCCAGCGCGCCGAGGGCGCTCATGGAAGCAACAAAGCCGGCAAAGACTTTCAGCGTGATGTGGCCAGCAAGCATGTTGGCGAAGAGACGAACTGAAAGGCTGATCGGACGGGAAAGGAACGAAATGATTTCAATCGGCACCACGAGCAGAAGCAGGAGCTTAGGCACGCCGGACGGCACGAAGACACCGAGGAACTTGAAGCCATGCTTGGCGAAACCATAGGCCAGCACGGTGCCAATGACGAGGATCGCCAGGCAGAACGTGACGATGATCTGGCTCGTAACCGTGAAGAAATACGGGAACATGCCGAGCATGTTAGCGACGAGCACGAACATGAAGAGCGAGAAGACGAACGGGAAGAACTTCATCCCCGCGCTTCCTGCCGAATCACGCAGGGTCGAGGCGACGAACTCATAGGCCATCTCTGAAACCGACTGCAGGCGCGTCGGGATAAGGCCGCGATTGGAGGACGTCAGATAAAGAAATGCCGAGGCGACACCAACCGTTGCGACCATGAAGGCCGACGAATTGGTAAAGGAGAGGTCGATTCCACCCACATCAATAGGAATCCACTTGTTGATATGGAATTGATGAATCGGATCGTTTGACACTCTAACCTCGTCTGTAATGTCTATACTTGCGGGTCCAGTCTTGCGACCTTGGCCGAAGCCTTATTCCGGTTTCTTGACGTCGGAACTCTTGCCGAGTTCCGGATCACGATTTTCCGCCACACGTCCCGTCGAGCGCAGGATGTTCAGCGTTCCAGCACAAAAACCAAGGAGGAGCAGCACGATCAGCCCCCAAGGTGAAGTACCCAAAAATCGGTCAGCTAACCAGCCCAACCCCGCACCAGCCAAAACGCCGGCGATGAACTCGCTCGACAATTTCACGGCCTGCGCGACACCGGAGGCGGTTTCCGTCCCCTTGTCTTGCGAACTGGGCTTCAATCCTACGCCCCTGGCAGCAAGTTTTGCGGCCAGAGAGCGACTGCGACTCTCCAGTTCATCCGAAGTCAGTCTGCGTCCAGCACCCGGCGTGTCACCGACAGGACCTGACTTATCGGGTTCTTTCCCGGTGGCCAATGGCATGTCCTTTACACGCTGAATGCAGGGCTTCACCCCCGCTTCGAAGTCGCGCGCAACATATTGTCCCGATCCGCGCTAGTCAAGGCGCTGGACAGTGACTCTCAAGGGTAATTTTCGCAGTAAAATTCAATACGTTAGGCAAATATGACTTTATGTCTCACCTCTTTGGCGAAAATTCGGGTTCGAATCCTTGCCGATCAGTGCCTGTAGACCGCCCGCTCACGCCGCGGATCAACCGAATGCGCCTTGTACGATCGCTATTCGCAACCCTGCGTTTCTTGCGGAGACCTCCGGATACTAGATAAATGCGATCGGGTGGTTTGAGGGTGAAAGCAGGTATGCCGAGCCAGCCGGCGTATCGAAGGGGATGGGCCGCTTCGACCAGGGCATAGGCCTTGCCCTCGAACTTGAAGGTGAAGCATGTGTTTCAAGCCACTTAGCATCACCCTGATTATGAAAAGACCCGGAACGGCTGGCAAGTCGAGCTCCGGATTCGATTCAACTAATCAGCAACGGGGGACGGGCGATAACTCGTTCCCCACTCCAAGGACAATGTAACAGTTCTCATTCCGATTCCAAGGCGACGAAAGTCGGACTAGATCCAGCCGCCACCAAAGGTGCGATAGAAGATGTGCTGGCCGATCTTGTTGACGCGCTTCATGGTGCGCGCCCAGTTGGGGCGAACATAAACCGCGTGGTAGTGCGTCGCCGATCCGACTTCGGGAAGGAAGATCTGCCCGGAAGACACAGCTTGGGCCACCTGTTGCGCCACCTTCCATTCCCTAGGCTCGGTGACGCGGAGTTTGCGGCCCTCGCAGGCGAACGAGAACTGGCAGCGATTTATCCAGTCATCGTTCTGGTAGACGACGCCGCAGATCGTCTTCGGGTAGGCTGGGTTGCGCACGCGGTTGAGGATGACCTGTGCGACGGCCGCCTGCCCCTTGATGCTTTCGCTGCGCGCCTCAAAATAAATGCCTGTCGCCAGGCATTTTTGTTCTTCTTTCGTGAATACGACCGGCGGCAAGGGCGTTGCCAGCCAGTAGTGGTCGCCGGCGCCGAGCTGTGGGACAAAGCGTCCCGGAGACTTCGGCTCGTTCAAGATTGAATCGAATGGCGACGTCTTGGAATAATCCGGCGTGGCAGGAGCATAGCCGAGCGCCAGGACGTCGGGCTGGTCGTTGTTCATGAGGCTCGCCAACATCGGCGGTATGTCCGAAGCGGGCTTTTGCAGTGCACGGTTGTGGAATGCGAGCGCTATCTCGAATTCCTTGCCGGCAATCTTCGGCTTCGTGAAAGCCATCGCAACTTCAATGTCTTTGGCTGGGCGGACCAGCATGC
Source organism: Phyllobacterium sp. (assembly GCF_037994425.1). Classification (NCBI taxonomy): domain Bacteria; kingdom Pseudomonadati; phylum Pseudomonadota; class Alphaproteobacteria; order Hyphomicrobiales; family Phyllobacteriaceae; genus Phyllobacterium; species Phyllobacterium sp. The sequence continues at coordinate 42,022 of NZ_JBBNAM010000418.1, read as the reverse complement.
TTTGACGCTGAAGAATCGAACCGGCGTTGAACGCTTTCGGCGGCGCCTTCTTGCTAACTGAGACGATGCGCCCCTGCTTTTCGGCGCGGTTTATGCGCTCCTCATCCGGGGTGGCGCCGCGTGACTTCTGCGTGCCCTTGATGGCGATGGGCCCAATGCCGGGCGCCTCGACGCCGCTCGCAGGCACTGAGGCGGTAATCGCCTTCTCGTCAACGAACGACATATTTGCCTTCTGGATCGAACCCGCCGGCGATTTCTCAAGATAGGAACTCCAGCGCCCCTGTCCCGATTCTGAGCCTGAAAGAAGGCTCGTCATGTCCTGGTAGGCAGTAACTGTCGGGGAGAAGAGGTAGAGCGCCGCGCCGATGAGCAAGGGGCCCACGTAGTTCCTGTTTGTCCGATTCGCTCGCAGGGAACGCAATGCCCGCAAATACTTCGAGAAACGCACGCCGATAACCCCACTCAAACCGAAACAGTCCGAGCTAAAAAATGAAGCATTAACCTTGATGGAGGGTTAACGGCGCTCGCGGAACTTTAGCGAAATTGATGCGCGGCAAGCGAGCAGCGACACGTCAGCGTTTCTTCTTGGCGCGTCCGGCGAATGGATTGTCGGACGCGCGCAACACCACGCGGATTGGAACGCCCGGCATGTCGAACGTCTCGCGAAGTCCGTTCGACAGATAGCGGACATAGGATGTCGGAAACGCTTCCGGGCGGGAGCACGAGATGACGAATCCCGGCGGGCGGGTCTTGACCTGGGTGATGTACTTGATCTTGAGGCGGCGTCCGGCAACGGCGGGTGGCGGATGATGGGTCGTTACCCCTTCGAGCCAACGATTGAGGCGGCCAGTGGAAATGCGCCGGTTCCAGATCTCGTCAGTCGTGGCGACGGCCGTCATCAGCTTGTCGATCCCCTGGTTGCGCTCGCCGGAGATCGGCACGGCTCGAATGCCGCGTATCTGCGGCAGCAGGCGCTCCGTCTTTTCACGCAGATCGGCCAGCACCATCTGGCGGTTCTCGACGAGATCCCACTTGTTAAAGGCGATGACAGGTGCGCGGCCCTCGCGAATGATCAGATCGGCGATCTGCAGATCCTGCTTTTCGAAGGGGATCGTCGCATCGAGCACGATGATGACGACCTCGGCAAAGCGGGTCGCGCGCAGGGCGTCGCCAACCGACAGCTTTTCGAGCTTGCCTTGCACGCGGGATTTGCGACGCAGCCCGGCGGTGTCGAAGAGCTTGATCTTGCGGCCGTTCCATTCCCAATCGACCGAGATGGAATCGCGGGTAATGCCAGCTTCAGGTCCCGTCAGCAGACGGTCTTCACCGAGCATCGTATTGACGAGTGTCGATTTGCCGGCATTTGGACGGCCGACGATGGCGATGCGCAGGGGCTTTGACGAATCGTAGGCGGGTACATCCTCGGCGTCGGGATCGTCGATGTCATCCCCGACGAGATCCGCGGATGGACCGGGCGCCGCCGGAATGGTCACCGCAACCGTATCATCGGCGTTTTCATCGGCGTGCTCATCAGGAAACACGCGTTCCTCGCCCATCGCCTCGATGATGGCGTCGCGCAGATCGGGGAAACCCTGGCCGTGTTCGGCCGAGACAGGGCAAGGTTCTCCAAGGCCAAGCTGCCAGGCATCGTACATGCCAGCCTCCGCCCCACGCGCTTCCGCCTTGTTGGCAACGAGAACAACAGGCTTGCCCGAGCGGCGGACGAGATCGGCAAAGGTAACGTCGGAAGGTGTGACGCCCGCTTTTGCATCGACGAGGAAGAGAATAATGTCAGCCTCGCCGATAGCCGCTTCGGTCTGGGCGCGCATACGGCCTTCGAGCGATTCGCTCGGCACTTCTTCCAGGCCCGCTGTGTCGATCACATCGAAATTCAGGTCATAAAGCTTGGCCGCGTGAATGCGCCGATCGCGGGTTACGCCGGGCAAATCGTCGACGAGCGCAAGCTTGCGACCGACAAGGCGGTTGAACAGCGTGGACTTGCCGACGTTCGGGCGCCCCACAATCGCAAGAGTGAAACTCATCGGTTCGGTTCCTGTTTCAGCCGGCCTTGGCAACTGGCGCCGCACCGGTGCTGCGCAGCATGTCGAGCATCGTATCGGCAAACTGGCGAACATTGGCCGGAGCGGTCTTATCGTCGGAAATCTGCTGGAACAGCTTGGCGGAATCGGCGCCGCGGCCAGCCTTCCACGCGGCAAGTCCCAGTGCTTCGCGGGCCGAGTGACGCATTGGGCTGGCATCGGACGACAGGGACTCTACGCGGGTTGCAACGTCCTCATAGGACCCCGTGTCGACCAGGATAAACGCCGCGCGCAGCTTGGCCAGATCGCGAACAGCCTGCGGCACCGAAGTATCGGCGGAAACCTTGTCGAAAGCGACGACCGCGCCGGCATTGTCACCCTTCTGGGCAAGGACGCCGGCGGCGCGCATGCGCGCGAGCACCGGATAGGCACCATAGCCATCCTTTTCCAGTTCATCGAGAGTCTTCAGGGCTTCGTCGTTCTTGCCGTCGCGAACCAGGTTGAGTGCGGCAAGAAACTTGTCGCCCGATTGCGAAGCCTGTTTCTCGGTCCAGTATTCATAAAAGGAAAAGGCCGCAGTGCCGACGACGATCGCCACAACACCGCCGATCAGCAGCGAGCCGTGGCGTTTCCAGAAAGCCTTCACCTTGTCGGAACGCAGTTCCTCATTCACTTCGCGGAAAAAGCCGTCGTCAGTCATAGTGCCTCTTGGTTCGGCTTGCGCCAAAGAACAATTGTTAAAAACGCGGTGCAGCCGAGCCGCCCGCGCATGGAGTTCAGGCGCTTTTAGTCGGAAAACTCAAAGGATGTAAGTGGCAAACGAAAATTAGGTCGTCGCGGCCGATTACATCGGCTGCACCCCGATCAACAGCGCGTGCAATTTCCACACGAACAGGCCGTAAAGTACCACACCGATGACAACCGCGATAATATCATTGGACACCGGTCCCGCCACGATGGCTGGGGCGGGCGCAAGGCCGGCACGCTCCTGGCGCTTGATGGCGATCCGATCAGCCACGGCCCAGGCGAGAAAGGACAGGAACAGGATAAGCGAGGCAAGGTCGCCATTGGCGAGGAGATGCGCCAGCGCCCACGTCTTGATGGCGATGAGCATCGGGTGCTTGAGCGCCGGTTTCATCCTGCCCGGCTTCGCAATGAAGACGCCGAGGAAGATCGCCGCAAACAGCATCAACAGGCCGGCGATGTGCTTCATGAAAACTGGAGGTTCGTAGAGAATCGGAGCGTCAGGACGGGCGAGGCCGTATCCCCAGACGAGGAGAAAGAAGCCTGCGAGGGAGACTACGGAGTAGAAGCCCTTCCACTTGTTCTCGCCCCATTGCTGCAACTTGGCGAGACGCCATTCCGGCGCGAAAATCCGAACCGAATGAACTCCAAGAAAAACGATGATCCCAAGAATCAGTACCAGCATGGCCGCCCTCCCCGAAAGATGCCTGCAGACTATAGCGGCATTGGAATAGTTCCAAGCTGATAGCTTGCGGTGGATCGCCGCGTCCGATCATCGCCACAATTGCCCTGTAGCGACGTGTTTTCCTTCCCGGAGCTTCGTACCCTACATCATGCGTTCGACCATCCTCGCCGCCGCATCCATGACACTGTTGCTATCGATGCCAGCTTTGGCAGATGGCGGCGCCGACACGCGCGATACCAAGGATACGACGCCCAAGGCACCGCAATATGTGCTGATTTCCTTCGACAATTCCGGCAGCAATGAGCTTTGGGACCGGAGCCGCGCGCTCGCCGAGCGCAGCAATGCGAAGTTCACTTATTTTCTTTCCTGTGTGTTCCTGATCAATCAAGCGGATCGGCAATCCTACCGGGCACCCGACCAGGCAGCTGGCCGTTCGAATATCGGTTTCGCGACTTCGAAAGAGGACATCGCGAAGCGGCTCGCCAATATCTGGCGGGCGCGCAACGAGGGCAATGAAATCGCAAGCCACGCTTGCGGCCATTTCGATGGAAAGAACTGGACGAAGGCTGACTGGCAACGTGAACTCACGACCTACAAGCGCGTGCTGTCGGATGCCTGGGCCAAATACGGGCGTGATCCGGAGCCGGAAGGCTGGAAACATTTTGTTACGGATGAGATCCGTGGCTTTCGCGCGCCTTATCTATCCGAAGGCCCTGCCCTGATATCGGCGCTTCGCGAGCAAGGCTACGCTTTTGACGGCAGCGGTGTCTCGCGGGGGCCGGCCCTTCCGGTGTATTCAGGCGGCATCTACCAGTTTGGGCTGCCGACTATCAGCGAAGGTCCACAGAATCGCCCCGTGATCGCCATGGACTACAATCTTTACGTTCGGCATTCGGGTGCTGTTGAACGGCCAGACCAGTTGAACGTCTTCGAAGGACGCACCTACGACGCCTTCAAGCGCGCCTTCGATCGTCAATTTCAGGGCCAGCGCATCCCTTTTCAGATCGGGCTACATTTCACCCTGATGAACGGCGATGCCTATTGGCGCGCGCTCGAGCGTTTTACCGAAGAGGTCTGCATCAAATCCGACGTCCGGTGCACAACCTACAGCCAATACCTGAAGGAAACGGGCGGTGTCGCGACACCGGTTGTTCGCGCGGAACTGCCGCAGCCGGCGGCGAAGGGCGGCATCTGAGCCGCCCCTTTTGTTCTGATCGCTCAAGCGTCCTCGGTCTGCGTACGCAGATAGTGCTCATCGATAGATGGCAGCGGCTCGTCATAGATCAGCGCCTCGAAGGCACGCAGGCGCTTATAGATCGAGATCAGCTCGACGATGGTCGTCCACGAATTGACGAGATACTGGAACGACGATGTCACCTGCCCGAAGGCGCCGCTGATTTGGTTCATCGTGCCAAGCGTGATCTTGCCCGCGACAATCGAAGGGATCAGAACGATCAGCGAGAAGATATTGTCGGTCTGCAGGTAAAGATAGCGGGCGACGTTGAAGTACATATAGTGGAAATATAGCCGGAAATAATTGCGGCGGACGTTGAAGAAAAGCTCCTTCACTACCGGCGGCTGCGCGCGATCGTCATGATCTTCGCCGTAAACGAGTTCCTTGCGGTAGGCTGCTTCGACGCGCTGGTTGCGGAACTGGAGTCCCGGCAATTTTACGCCGACGCCGGCGAGCACCACCGTTCCGAAGATCGACCAGAACACGGCCGCGAAGACCAGCGGATGCGGCACTTCGCCGACGACCGGCAATTCGGTGATATTGGCTGAGAGTGCAATCAGCACCGGGACGAAGGCAATCAACGTCATGAACGAATCGATCAGCCTAACACCAAGCCCTTCCATTGTTTCGGCAAAACGCATCGTGTCTTCCTGCACGCGCTGCGACGCGCCTTCGATGTGGCGCAACTGGCCCCAATGCGACATATAGAATTCGTTCATCGCGGTGCGCCAGCGGAAGATGTAATGGCTGACGAAGAATGCCAGAAGCACGCTGACGGTAACTCCGACGAGCGCTACTCCGAGGAATTGGCTTACGCCCTCGTAGAACTGCTCATAGGTCACCGGCGCCGATTTGGACACTGCCGTCTGGATGAGATTGTAAAATGGCCCATACCAGTTGTTGACAGCGACGCTGACCTGAACCTGGAAATAAGTGACGAAAAGAATGAAAGCCGAACCGAGCACGGACCAGCGCTGCCAGCGGTGCGGCGAATACCAGGCCCAGAAGGCAGCAAAAATGGCAACGACCACGGCAAAGTAGAGATAAAACCAGATGAAGGGCGTCGACCAGAAGCTGGCAATGCCGATGATCGGCGGCGCATCGGGCGCTGCCGGAGGCAAGCCGAACCGGGCGCCAAGCTGTTCGCCGATCGTGAACCAGAAAAGGACAGCCAACAGCGACCAAAGCACTGCCGAAATGAAGAAGAGCTTCGGCTTGGGAAAGAATGAAACGAACACAGTGACACGTTCCTCGTGTGAAAAGTTGTGCAATTCATAGTTGTTCTGAATTGCACTTAACAGCACGAATTGGTCAAAGAGTGCTCAACGGTGATTAAATTGCTGTAATGGTTTCAGTGGGGGCATGCGCGATTTATCGGTTCGACGCGGGCGTATGATAATCGCCCGCCCCGCCGAGCAGGTCAGACGTTTTCCGTCTGCGTCGCTAGGTAGGCCTGATCAATCTCGGGAAGAGGGTCTCCAGCCAACGTCGCCTCGAACGCTCGCAAACGCTTTTGGATCGAAATCAATTCCACAATGGTCGGCCACGATTTATAAAGATACTGAAACGAACCGCCGACCTCGCCGAACGCCGTCAAAATCTGCTGCCACAAACCAAGTGTGATTTTACCCGCAACAATCGTCGGAATGAGCATTGCGTTTATGAAGATCGCATCGGCCTGACCGTATAGACTGCGTGCAATGTTGAAATAGCCATAGTGAAAGAATAGGCGGAAATAGTTGTGCCGGACGTTTCCGAACAATTCGGCCAGTGCGATGGGCTGCGCACGGGAACTATCATCCTCGCCGAATACCAATTCCTTGCGATAGGCGGCCTCGACCCGTTGGTTCTTAAACTCAAGCCCAGGCAGCTTAATTCCAACGAGGGCCAGAAGTGCGGTACCGAAGAGCGACCAGCCCACTGCAAGAACCGCCAGGGAGTACGGTATTGGTTCGATAATCGGAAGTTCCGTAATTTGATGCGAGAGTTCAGCGAGCAAAGGTAAGGAATGCGATCAGCGTCATTGCGGCTTGAACGAAATTGACGCCTAGGTCCTCAACCGTCCTCGAAAAGCGCATCGCATCTTCCTGAACACGCTGCGATGCACCTTCGATGTGCCGCAGTTGCGACCAATGCGCCGTATAATATTCGTTCATGGCAGTGCGCCAAGGGAATACGTAGTGGCTTATAAAATAGCTCGATCCGACAAAGAGACCCACGTTCGCGATACCGATCGTAGCGAACAGCCATTGCATCCAATAAAGGTCTGATGCCGGCACCGAACCTGGTGTTGTGATCGCTTTCTGAAAGAGATTAAAGAATGGTCCGCGCCAATCATTCAACGCAAGGTTCAGTTGGACATCGAAATAGGTGATAAACAGGATCAAAGCGGAGCCGAGTACCGACCACATCTGCCATCGATGCGGGGAATACCACATCCAGAACGCCGCGAAGATTGCGACGGCCGTGGCGAAGTATATGTAAAGCCAAAGGTAGGGCCTGGTGATGAAAATCGCAGCGCCGAGCACGGGAGGAGCATTGGGGTCTGCAGGAGGGATCCCAAAGGACGCTCCCAATTGTTCCCCGCGGAAGGTCCAGAAAAGGACGGCGGCGAGCGACCAAAGCGCTGCGGAGATGAAAAACAGCTTGGGTTTTGGAAAAAACGATACAAACACGCGGCGCGTTCCTTATACAATCTTTGGCAATTTATGGTTGCAAAATCAGTTAGTTAGATAATATTCGTTGCAAATCTAGTGCACTGATCGCCCTTTATACGCAAGACAGAAATATACTTTGACCCAGCTCGCTGGTTGCAATGAGCGCTCAACGGGGAATGATGAGATGGTGGCCGATGAAACAGACCTTGGCGAGCTTCTTGCGACGATGCGCCCGCGCCTGCTCGAAGGAACTTACGTTTTTGTCACGTTCGCCGCGGGAGACCCTGTTCCGCCTGATCTTGATCCGGTGATGAGATTCCGCGAGGCAGAAGGCTTGACCATCATCCTCGACGAGAGCGCGGCAATGCGAACCGGACTTACCGGCACATTCCGCTCACGGATGATAACGCTCGACATACATTCTTCACTGGAAGCCGTCGGATTTCTTGCGGCGATCACCACACGCCTCGCCAAGGCCGGCATGGGCGTCAATCCCGTCTCGGCATTCTATCACGACCACCTATTTATCCCTGCAGATCGCGCCGAGGAAGCCATGGCCCTGCTCAGGCAATTGGCGGACGACGCAAAGGGATCGACTTAAAACTAGCGCCCGCTTTTGCCGCGCCTTGCCGAATAGGCAAAGAACGCGGCAACGATCAGGCTGGCGGCAGCAGCCAAGGTCGCAAAAATATAGTCGCCGGTGACATTCGCAAGGTAGCCGCCAACAAGCGGCCCGATAATCTGGCCGACGCCGAACGCCGCGGTCATGACCGCCATCACTTTGCGCGGTGAATCCGGGAGAAGCACGCGCCCGGCCTGGAAGCCGAAGGCCGTGATGACGATGAAGGTCAATCCAAGCAGGAGCCCGCCCAGAATCGGCCCCCATGGTGCGGGCAAGACGACGCTCGCCGCAACGCCGATCGCCTGTACGGCGCATCCGATGGCAAGGGCGATGAACGGCCCAGTGCGATGGAGAAGCGGCGTCCACAGCCAAACCGAGATCGCTCCGGCGATGCCGGTCAAGAGCCAGACCAGCGCCTCCATCCAAGGTCCGCCCTGGCTGGAGCGCACGATCGCGATAATGAACGTTGCGGTGATGATGTAGCCGAAGCCGAATATGCCGTAAGCGATATTGACCTTGATGAATGCTGGCGTCCAGACAAGGGGGGGTTCAATAACGGTGGAACCGCCGCGCAGCGGTCCAGTCCGAATGAGCGCGAGCACCGCAAGCAAACCCAGGATCGAGAGGATTGCAGCGCCGATCCAATCCTCACGCCAGCCATAGCCATTTGCCGAACTGAACGCGACAAGCAGCGATGAAATGGCAATGCCGGTGCCGACGCCGCCAAAATGGAGGGCCTGCAGGTCCTGGCGATTGGCGGCCGCGAGATGGCTGAAGACGATCGTCGCTGTGAACACCAGCATGAAGGCACTGGCCATGCCTGCGAAGAACCTGACAAGCGAAAATACGAGCACGCCATCGCTGATGCTCATGGCGAAGCAGAGCGCGGCACTCAGCCCGAGCGCGACGTAGACGAGCGGCCGCTCCAGGCCGGACCACCAGCTGAAGCCAGCCACGACCGCGCCGAGGAGATACCCAACGTAATTGGCCGAGGCGATGACGCCAGCGTCGCCCGGCGACAGCCCGAGGTCGCTCATCATGCCGGGAAGGATCGGCGTGAAGATGAAGCGGCCGATGCCCATGCCGACAGCCATTGCCACGAGCCCGCCAAGCGCAAGCCGGATGGAGGATGAGGTCTTTGATCGCATGCGCCGGACCATATCGCTGCGCCGTTTGCTGACAAGCCAATAAATTTGATCGTTACGTAATTCGCAGTGATCGATCAAAGTGGCTTGCCAATACTTAGGAATTATCCTAAGTGATATCCGGGAACGGAGGTGCAACGATGATCGGAACGACGCTTAACACTACACAGGCAATCGTGCCGATCGACGGTGTCTTTCGCGCCCTTTCAGACCCGACGCGGCGGCGCGTTCTCGAACGTCTCGGGAGCAGCCCGGCATCTGTCAGCGAACTTGCCGCGCCGTTCGACATGGCCCTGCCCTCCTTTGTCGAGCATCTCAAGGTGCTGGAGGGTTGCGGTCTGGTGCGTTCGGCCAAGACCGGCCGCATTCGCACGTACCGGCTCGAACCCGAGCCACTGCAATTGATCGAAGATTGGCTGGCGAAGCAGCGGTCACTTTGGGAGCGCCGCCTCGATCAGCTTGACGAATATCTCATCCAACTCAAGGAGAACGATAAATGACGCAATCACCAGCGGTGAATCCGAAACTCGATCTTGTTCTCGAACGGGTGGTCGATGTGCCGCGCGAACTGGTCTGGAAGGCCTGGACAACGCCTGAACACATCGTCAAATGGTTCACGCCCAAGCCATGGCAGACGACCGACTGCGAGATCGACCTTCGTCCGGGCGGCGTCTTCCGCACGACCATGCTGTCACCGGAAGGCCAGTCTTTCCCGAACGTCGGATGCTATCTCGAGGTTATTCCGAACGAGAAGCTGGTGTGGACCGATGCGCTCCTCCCCGGCTATCGCCCATCGGAGAAACCCTTTTTCACTGCATATCTGACGTTGGAATCGGAGGGAAACGGCACGCGCTATAGAGCCGTTGCGATCCATCGCGATGAAGCAAGCAGGAAGCAGCACGAGGATATGGGCTTCCACGACGGCTGGGGTACTGTGCTTGACCAACTCGTCGCCTATATCAAGAGCGAAATGTAAGCCTGTCTACTTCCCGAGCATCGGAGAGCCGTCGCGCGCGTAGCGCTCGACGGTCTCTACCACGGCGGCTTGCAGGGGGACGCCATTCGCATGCCTTCGCCGCGTTTCAAGCCGCCGATCACCTGGCAGTCGCACCACCGGCGTTTCCTTGACGGCCGCCAGCATTTCCTCGAGCCGGCCAGTAAAGCCGGGACCGGCGAACAGGCCCGGATCGATGGCAATGATGAACTGACCGGTCCGGGGCGGACCGCCCTCGCAATCGCCAAAGGACGAGGCCTCGTAGGACCAGTGCGAGCCGCCCAAGCCGGCAGCAAGAATGTCGACCATCAAAGCAAGCCCAAATCCCTTGTAACCGCCGATCGGCAGGAGACTTCCCTCCACGGCGGCGGCAGCATCATTGGTCGGCACGCCATCCGTATCGATGGCCCATCCATCGGGCAACGGGACCCCGCGATTATAGGCGTCGATCACGGCGACCTTGGCGACGACGCTGGACGACTGGTCGATGACCAGCGGCGCCTGTGCCGCGCGCGGAACGGCAAAGGCGAGCGGGTTGGTGCCGAAGAATGGCGTCTTGCCGCCGAACGGTGCAATCGACGGTGAAGCATTGGCGGTCATCATCGCAACAAGACCCTGTACCGCGAGGTCCTCGACGAAATAGCCAAGTGAGCCGCAAGCATAGGAATTGCCGACGGACAGCGCAGCGATCCCCGATTGCCGGGCCGCCTCCACGAGGGCCGGAAGGCCGAGCGCTATGGCCGGATGGGCGAAGCCCGTGCCGGCGTCGACGCGGAGCGCAACGCTCGACAGCTTCTCAAGGCGCGGTTGCGCATGCCCGTCCACTTTTTTGCAGGCGGCGTGATCGCAATAGGTCGGGAGGTAGGAGAGGCCGACGATCGCTTGGCCGTCCCGCTCCGCAGCCGCGATCGACTTCGCCACCGCTGCCGCATTTTCCGGCGCGACGTCCGAGGCGATCAGGGCACGTGCCGCGAGGGTCTCGATTTCGTCATAGGTCATCACCCTCTCGTCGCTCATGCGGTCACTACCTCTTGCTTCTTTTGCAGGCGTGCCAGTTCCTCGAATGGGATGTGGCAGCGGATCTTGTGTTCGGGCTCGGAGTCGAAGAGCGGCGGCTCCTGCTCTTCGCAGATCGCCCCGATCTTGCGCGGGCAGCGGGTATGGAACACGCAACCTGACGGTGGATTGACCGCGCTTGGAATTTCACCGTCGAGGCGGACACGGCTTTGTTCGGCCTCGTCGAGCTTCGGCACGGCCGACAGCAGCGCTTCCGTGTATGGGTGGTGAGGGCCGGAGAATACCCGTTCAGAAGGTCCGATCTCCATGATCCGTCCGAGATAGAGCACGGCGATCTGGTCCGACAAATAGCGCACGACGGCGAGATCGTGCGAGATGAAGATATAGCTCACATGTTCCTTGGTCTGGAGATCGGCAAGGAGATTGAGGATCGCTGCCTGCACCGACACGTCGAGCGCCGAGGTCGGCTCATCGCAGACGACGATGCGCGGATCTCCGGCAAAGGCGCGGGCGATCGCTACACGCTGCTTCAATCCCCCAGATAGCTGGCGCGGCTTCACGCTCAGATGCCGCTCCGTCAGGCGAACAGAGCGGACAAGCTCTACAAGGCGCTTTTGCTGCGCCGCGCCCTTCAAACCCGCCAGCGTCCGCAACGCGCGTCCCATAATATGCCGGATCGAGTGTGAGCGATTGAGCGCCGAATCCGGGTTCTGGAAGACGATTTGCATCGCCTTGACCTGGTCGGCGCTGCGGCTTTCAAGTTTCGGCGCGAGGGGCTTGCCATCGAGTCGCATCGTTCCCCCCTCGTCGGCCGGAACAAGACCGAGAAGGAGACGGGCAAACGTGGTCTTTCCGCTACCCGACTCGCCGACAAGGCCAAGGGTCTGGCCGGGCATGAGATCAAGGGAAACGTCGTTGACAGCCCGCAAAGCCTGACCATGGGCTGCGTAGGTCTTGTTGAGGCTCTCAATCCGCAAGACAGGTTCTCGGGCAGTCACTACCGCCGCGGCAGCGATATTTCCGGGGGTCGTGCGCGGAAGATCCTGCGCCCTCTCGTGGTAGTGGCAGCGGGAAAGGCGATCCCCGAGGTCGTGGAGTGGCGGCAACTCATTGTGACAGCGGCTGTCAGCAAGGGCGCAACGATCGGCAAAGGGGCAGCCGGTTATCTTCGCGCCGGGCGCCGGGAGAAACCCCGGAATCGTATCCAGCCTTATCTGGTCCTTGCGCTGGCCGCCCCGCGGCAGGCAGCGCAAAAGTGCGACCGTGTAGGGATGGCGCGGATTGTTGAAAACCTCCTCGGTCGTACCCTCCTCGACCAGCATGCCGGCGTAAAGGACACCGACGCGATCGCACATGCGCGAGACGACCGCGAGGTTGTGGCTGATGAACAAAATGGACGCCGAGAGCTCTTGCCTGAGCTTGGCGATAAGATCGAGGACTTCCGCTTCGACGGTGGCGTCGAGCCCGGTCGTCGGTTCATCCAGGATCAGCATCGTCGGATCGTTGGCAAGCGCCATGGCGATGCCGACGCGCTGCTGCATGCCGCCGGATAGCTGATGGGGGTAGCGTTGCATTACCCTCACCGGATCGGAGATGCGGACCCGGTTGAGCATGGCGATTGCCTGATCAATGGCGCCCTGACCGGAAATGCCGCGCAACTCGAATATCTCGGTTAGCTGACGTCCGATGCGGATTGACGGGTTGAGGGCCTTGCCAGGATCCTGATAGACCATCGACACGCGTTCGGCCCGCATTCGGCGGAGCGATTCATTGTCGAGCTTCATGACATTCTCGCCTGCGAGCGAGATCTCGCCAGCGGTGATGACGCCATTCCGCGGAAGGTAGCGCACGACGGAAAGGGCGACCGTCGACTTTCCGCAGCCGGACTCGCCGACAAGTCCATAAGCCTCGCCCGGGCGAATGGTCAGGCTCAGATCGCGCAACACTGCGCGATTGCGTCCGCCGACCCGGTAGGCAACGGAGAGGTGGTGCAGTTCGAGGGCGTTGGCGGTGATTGGTTCAGTCATTGAGGGCCACCTGCACGCCGTCGGCCACGAGATTGACGCCGATCACCAGCGAGGCGATGGCGAGTGCGTCGAACAATACCGTCCACCAGAATCCGCCACCGATCATCCCATAGTTGCTGGAAATGCTCAGACCCCAGTCCGGCGATGGCGGTTGAATGCCGAAGCCCATGAAGCTCAGCGTCGCAACCGCGAAGATCGCATAGCCGAGCCGCACCGTGGTTTCGACCAAGATCGGGGGGATAACATTGGGAAGTATCTCCACAAACATCGTGTGAAGCGCGCTCTCCCGGCGCAATTGCGCCGCGGCGACATAGTCGAGTTCTCGTTCCGAGAGCACGGCCGAGCGAACGGTGCGGGCGATGATCGGTGCAAAGCTCAAGCCAATGACGATGATCACGGTGGTCTTCGATGTTCCAAGCGCGACGATGGCGAGCAATGCGACGATCACGACGGGGATGGCCATGAAGGCTTCGAGTATGCGACTGATGACATCATCGACGAGCCCGCGAAAGTACCCGGTAAAGAGGCCGAGTGTCGTCCCGGCGATTGTCGCGAGGAGCGTGGCTAGCGGCGCGACGGTCAGAATATCGCGCGACCCGACGATGACCCGCGAGAATACATCCCGCCCAAGCTGGTCGGTTCCGAACCAATTATCGGCTGAAGGCGGCATGAGCGCGTTGATGATATCGTCGGCAAGCGGATCGTGTGGGGTAAAATATTCGCCGAACAGCGCACATGCGACCCAGAAGAGCACGATGACAAGGCCTGGGAGGAAAGAACCGGAGCGACCGAGCGCTGCCACGACCTCCATGGCCGGACTACGCCTCGAAGCAGATGCTGGCAAATCGGGTTGCTTGATGTCTGTCGCCGTCATTGATCGGTCCCCAGTCGGATGCGTGGGTTGAGGACAGAGTAGAGAAGGTCCGCGATCAACGTTGCAACCGCATAGACGATGCCTATCGTCAGAATTCCGGCCTCGAGAACCGGAAAATCCTTGCCGCGTGCCGCAGTGAAGATAAGGGAGCCGATGCCCTGATAGCGAAACAGGGTCTCAACCACGACAAGGCCACCAATAAGGTAGCCGGTCTGGGTGGCGATCACAGTTATGGTCGGCAACAACGCATTGCGCAGGACATGGCGCCAGATGACGGTGCGCCACGGCAGGCCTTTCAGTACGGCCGTTCGCGTGTAGTCGGAATCGAGCGCCTCGACCATGCCCGACCTTGCCATTCGCGCGATATAACCGAAAAGCACCAGGAACAGCGGGAGCGCCGGCAGAAGTAGATAATAGATTTGGGTCAAGATGCCCGAACCAGGTGGCCAGACCGCCGCGATCGGTAGCCAATTCAGCCAAACGCCGAAAATCAGAATAAAAATGATGCCGGTAACGAACTCCGGCAACACGGTCGCCGACAGGCCGCCCAGGCTGATGATGCGGTCGATCGGCCTATTCACATTGAGGGCGGCGATGATGCCTCCGAGAATGCCAAGCGGTACGACCATGATAAAGGCAACCAGCGCAAGCTTCATCGAGTTGCCGAGTGCATCGATGACGAAAGGCGCCACCGGTGCCCTGAAGATATAGGAAGTACCCATATCTCCTTGAACGAAATGCGAAATCCAGTCCCAGTATTGAACGAGAAGCGGTCGGTCCAGCCCGAGGGAGTGATTGAGCGCATCAACGGCGCGCTGGTCGGCAAGCGGACCCAATATGGCGCGCCCGACATTCCCGGGCAGCACCTGGCCTCCCAGAAACACCATGATACTGAGCAGGAACAACGTTACGATCGAAAGGGCAATGCGCTTGAGCAGAAAGGCGAGAATGGCTTGAGCTCCCATGTTAGCCAGCCCCATTCACATGGAGCTGGCTGTTGCAGGATGTCCGTCCCTCCCGTCAGGCTTTTGACGCGCGGTCGAGATAGTTCTGCGACATCGCTGTCGGCTGCACGCCGGTAACGCCCTTCGCCGTTGCCGTCAGATAGTCGAAGAAATAGCCGAAGATGACCGGCGTCTCTTCAAGCAGCAGCCGCTGGATCTTGCCTGCCGTTTCCTTCTGCGCCTCAAGGTCGAGTGCAGCGATATAGCCCGCAGCGAGCGTGTCATAGTCCTTGTTCTTGAAGTGGGCCGAGTTCCAGGTGCCCTCGCTCTTCAGAGGTGCCGACAGATAGACATTCGGCACGCCGCGATGGCCGTAGTCGGTAATGCCCATGACGGAGTCGAGCCAGTTCGACTTGCCGAACACCGCATCGCCGTAATAGGCGCCCTGATCGAGGATATTGAGTTCAAGGTCGATGCCGATCTCCTTGACCGCATTCTGGATGAGCTGCGCGTATTCCGGAATTTCCAGATAGCGTTCAGTGGTGAGGGTGACCTTGAAGCCCTTGCCGGCCCCTGCGGCCTCCATCAGTTCCTTCGCCTGTTTCAGATCCTGCTGGCGTTGAGCAACCGTCGTGTCCGTCGACGGGAAGACCGGCGCAAACGGGCTGTCATTGCCGAGCGAGGCACGACCACGCATCAAGCCTTTCTGCAGCTTGTTGCGGTCGATGCTGAGCGCGACAGCGCGGCGCACACGCGGATCCTTGAAGGGATCCATGTCCGTGCGCATGTGGACCTGGTGGTGGGCTACGGATTTCAGGCTGAGGATATCGACATTCGGATCGTTGAGCAGCGCAACGCCGGCAAGCACCGGCATCTGGTTGATCACGTCGACCTGCCGGCCCTGAAGCGCGAGGATCATCGGCTGGATATCGCCGAAGAAGGTGAATTCCGTGCGCGCCGGAAGCGCTTTTTCACCCCAATAATCCTCGTTGCGCACGAAAGACGCGCCAACCTTCGGCGTGTACTTCTCCAGCTTGAAGGGGCCCGTGCCATTGAAGTTCTTTTCGAAGTCGCCCTTGTAATCGGCAGGAATGATGATCGCGTTGTAATTGTCCGACGACACCATATAGGGGAAGTTGCCGTTGGGCGCGTCGAGGTGGAACTCGACAGTGTAGTCGTCGACCTTCTTCGTGGCGCCCTTCTGCAGGAAACCGGTAAACACGGAAAGCGCATTGGACGAATTTTTCGGATCGGCAAGGCGGTCGATACTCGCCACGACGTCGTCGGCCTTCATCTCGCCGCCGCTGTGGAACTTGACGCCCTTGCGCAGATTGAACGTCCAGACGTCGCCCTTGTCGTTCGGCTTCCAGCTTTCGGCCAGCATCGGCTTCAAGACGAGATCAGGGCCGTCGAGGCAAAGGAATTCGCCGCACTGCTGCAGCATGAGTAGACCCCCGGCGTCGGCGACGCTGACGGGCTCGATCGCGGCAGCAGGAACACTGCTGGCAACTCGGATCGTGGCTCCGGCCGTGCCTTGCGCTCGGGCGAGGCTCGGCATGCCGCCCATGCCGGCCGCAAATCCGACACTGCCGAGGAAAGGCAATGACAGGCCAAGGAGGCTGCCGTGACGAATGAATTCGCGGCGGCTTACCCTGCCGTCGACGAGACCATCGATAAGATGATTTTCGAGATCAGTCCGGCCACGCCGGAGCATATCGAGGAACTTGTAGTTTTTCATGGCTTCTGCTCTTTCCCCTGGATCATGTTTTTGCCGGACGATGAGTTAGGCAGCGCTCCTGGTCGCCGAGTTGCCGGATCGTCCGTGACCGACAAACTTAAGATTGCCTTTTCCTCCGATCACGCATTGCCCGGTCTTGGCGCCGGGTCAGGCAGTAAGCGAGAATTCTCCTTTTCAGTTCAACGGCAAGCGCCGGTAGGTGCCGGGCTTCGCCGGGTCGTGATACTTGTTCTTGGGCCCTTTATCAGCGAAATCCTTGTGGCAGGCAGCCAAGCGACTACGGTCGAGTGCAACTCCGAGACCCGGGCCTTCTGGCACTGGAACGATATTGTTCTGGGGTGAAAACGGCCCTTCTTCGATCACATCGGTCGTCTGCATGCGGAACAGGGACTGGTTTGGCTCCCTTATCCAGCCGAGCGCTGCGCACAAATGGAGATAAGCGGCGCTGCCGACGCCGGAATCGCCGCTGTAGCACCAGAAATCGATGCTGGCGTGTTCGCAGGCGCCGATGAAACGAACGAGGCGGCCGATGCCGCCATGGGTTGCCGGATTTCCGACAATCGCGTCAGGAACCCGCAATTCTACGGCACGGGCAATGTCGATGTTGTGCGTGGAGAACGGTATCGAACAATGGCGACGCAATTCACGCATTTCCTCGATTGTCGCGACGGGATCTTCCCAGTTGCGAACGTTCAGTTGTTCCAACGCTCGCACAAGTTGCCGAGCAGTTGCAAGTGAATAAGCTTGGTTGGAATCGATTCGCAGCATCACCTCATCGCCGAGCTTCTTGCGGATGAGTTCGAGCATGCGAAGCGAGACCTTCGGGTCCTCGGTCGAGAACTTTCCCTCGAAGAACGTTGTTCCGTATCGCTCGTTGAGTTCGACGCAATAGTCGGCGACTTCCTCGGGCGTTTTCTCGCCAATTCTGGCAGCACCGTCACCGCGCAGGGAGAAGTAGTCGGTGAAAGGTATTTCCTTACGGACTGCGCCGCCGAGCAATTGATAGAGCGGCTGGTTCCAGGCCTTGCCTCGCAGATCCCATAGCGCCATTTCAATCGCGCCGAAGGCAAGGATGCGCGTACGGTCGTTTATGCTCTGAACACCCGTCCAGAACGGAAGGCAGACATTCTCCGCGCCGGCAATATCGATCGGGTCTCGTCCGACAAGGCGGGGCGCAAGGGTGTCGTTGATGATGGCCGCGGCGGCGGAACTCGGCGCTTCGCCGAGCCCAACCAGCCCATCATCGGTCTCGACTTCCACGATCGTCGGTGAAAAACCGTCGAGTTCACCGAATACCCAGACATAGGGCGCTTCCAGTGTCAAATTGATCGGCGTTGCGGTGATCCGGCGAATTTTCATCTCAGTGGCCCAATTCGAGGAACGGCTTGCCAAGGAGGTCGGGATCGACGTCAATGCCAAGCCCAGGACCATCGGGTACACCCATGCGGCTGCCGACGACCGGGGGGGCGTTCTTTGCGGTGCGGATTGTCACCCATTCGTGGAAGGCGATCGCATGCATGCGCCGCTCTTCCGGGGTCGACAGCGAAAGGTGCGCCATGGCGGCGGTATCGACCTCAGCCCCGCCCGTGTCTTCCACCGTGACCATGAAGCCGAGGTCGACGGCGACATCGCGAATCTGACGGGTCTTGGTCACGCCGCCGAGACGCGAGATCTTCAAAGTCAGACCGTCCGCCGCGCCCTTGCGATGAATCTCGAGCATTTGTTCGAGGGAGGTGACGGATTCGTCGAGCACCATTGGCTTGTCCAGCGAGCGGCGGACGGACAGGCAATCGTCTATCGCGAGGCACGGCTGCTCCATTGTATAGTCGATGCCGCGTGTCGCATCGGCGAATTGGCGCGCCTGATAGGCAGTCCACCCGCCATTGGCATCGCAGAAGATCACAGTGCCCTTCGGCACCGCGGCGGCGACGGCGGTTACCCGCTCGATGTCGTCATGCACCTTACCGCCGACCTTGACCTGCAGGCGATGGAACCCTTCCCCCACGATTCGCTTGGCAAGAGCGACCATCGATTCGACCGAACCGTGGGTGACGACCTTATAGAGATCGGCCATGTCGCTTTCCCGGCCGCCCAGCATCGTTACCAGCGGCACGTCGGCGGCGCGGGCGGTCAAGTCAGAGCAAGCCATGTCGAAAGCAGTCTTTATGTAGGGATGGCCATTGAAGACGGTGTCCATCAAGCGGTTGATCTGCGCAAGCCCGCGTGGATCTTTGCCTAGCAAGTGCGGGGCAATTTCCGGAACCCCTGCCCTGGCGCCCGCAGCGAATGCCGCCGAATAGAAATTTCCGAGCGGCGCCATTTCGCCCCAGCCTGTCAGCCCGCTGTCGGAGGTGATTGCCACGAGAACCGCATCGAAGCCGTCGGCGCCGCGCCCCTTTGACATATTGTAGCGGCCATCCACGAAGGGTTGCATGAGGCTGTAGGCTTTGATGGACTTGATATGCACGATAGGCGATCCTGTGTTTTTGTAGGTGGACCAAGCTTCCGGCCGGCAGCAATCAATTCTCGGTGCGTTTGCGGCTTCCGGGTTTCCTACCGGCTTGACGCTCTTCAAGGCCGCGCGCGAAGGAAACGAGTTCTTCAAAATCCAGAGCGATGTGCTCGCGGGCGTGCCTTTGCACCGCCTTCATGTCCTTGCCTTTAAGGAGGCGAACATAGTCTTCGTGAACGTCGAGCGACGGAACCGGTTCGTTGCGGGCGCGCTGATGCAGAGCGAAATACATTTGAAGGCGGCTGGTGAGGCGTTGCCATGTGTCGAGCAGCAGCGGGTGATCGGCCCATTCGTAGATGAGGCCATGCAATTGCAGCGCAGTCTCGATCTGCCGGCTCGTGTCGATCTCGAGCGTCGCCTGCTTGACGGCTGCGTGGCGGCGGTCAAGTTCGGCAAAAAATACTTCGGTACGGTTCGGCCACGTCCTTTCGATGGCAAATTCGTCAAGCACCTGGTTGAGGGAATAGGAATCCTCGATGTCCTTCGCCGTCACTTCGATCACGAAGGTTCCCGCGTAAGGAATACTAGTCAGAATGCCTTCCTGGACCAGTTCCCGCATGGCTTCCCGCAATGGCGCACGGCTGACACGCATCTGTTCGGAAATGCGAAGCTCGTTGAGTTTCTGACCAGGCTCGAGCTTGCCGGTGAGGATCGCCCGCTTGAGCAGGCTGACGATTTCGGCCCGGCGGGTCGTGTCGACGATGGGGTCAAAATCTGTAGCGCTCATGGCCCTTCCTCAATGCAAAAATAGAAAATCAGATTGTCGACAATATTGCAATAATGAATCAGCGGCATTAGCATTTGCCATGTCGATCTGCCCCCTTTAACCAGCGGACTGACCCAAACAAAAATCGACTTTGTTGACCGGAGATCGACATGACCCTGACGGGCTTCTTCCAGCTCACCGCCTCGACGCTGACGTTCCTGCTCGCTGCGACCTGTGCCAAAACCTGGGCACTCGCACCAAGCAATGCCAAGCTGCTCCTGACCATCGGACTCTATTCGGTCGGCAATCTCATCATGCTGCGATTGGTGCGCGAGTTCGGCATGGCTTCCGCCTTCAGTCTTTCAGCGGTTATTCAGCTCATCGCGGTCAACCTGATCGCGTTGATTTTCTTCGGCGAGAAGCTTTCAATCGTTCAGTCGTTCGGTATCATCTTTGCAATACTCGCGGTCGGTCTTATAACTTTCGGGTCCGCCACCGAATGATCGGTAAGGAGGCGCGATGCAGGACAAGCACCGAGCGAAACGGGTTCGCATTTCAGGCCGCGTGCAGGGCGTGAGTTTCCGTGTCTGGACGCGCATGGAGGCACGCAGGCTCGGACTTGGCGGCTGGGTTCGCAATGAACCTGATGGAACAGTCACGGCACTTATTGAAGGGCCGGATGCTGCTGTCTCGGCGATGCTTGATTTGTTCTGGCAGGGTCCGCCCGGCGCATCGGTCGCTGATGTAAAGACCGAGGACGCCGGCATGGCGGACATGGCGGGCGACTTCCGAATAACGTCCTAATTACGGGGGCCTATATGCGCAGGCTCATTCTCTTTCGCCACGCAAAATCGGAATGGCCGGCGGGTGTGGCAGATGATAAACGACCCCTGGCGAAGCGCGGCCGGCGAACGGCTCCGCTGATGGGTGCGTTTCTGGCGCGAGAAAACCTTCTTCCCGATCTCGCGCTCGTCTCCACGGCGCGCAGAGCCATGGAGACCTGGGAACTTGCATACGCTGAGTTCGGATCGAAGGTCGCATGGAAGGCGGAGCCGCGCCTTTACGATGCTCCAGTCAGTGCGCTTTTCGATATCGTCAGGCAGATGCCATCCAACATCCGCACCTTGATGCTAGTTGGCCATAATCCAGGTTTCGAAGTATTCGCAGGCCAGCTCACGACCGAGGGGCCCGAGCTTGACCTTTCGCGACTGCGCGAAAAGTTGCCGACGGCCGCCATTGCCGTAATCGATTTCAATATCGATGGCTGGAAAGCCATTGACGCCGAACACGGCGTACTCAAGCGGTTCGAGACGCCAAGGTCAGTTGAAGGCGCCAACTAGGGCTCCGGCTCAGCGCCGCGGCGACAGGCTGAGCTTCATGTGGCGGTTGACATCCTTGTAGAGCAGGTACCGAAACTTGCCAGGACCGCCGGCATAGCAGGCTTGCGGGCAGAAGGCACGCAGCCACATGAAATCGCCGGCTTCCACTTCAACCCAATCCTGGTTGAGCCGATACACGGCTTTGCCCTCAAGCACATAGAGACCGTGTTCCATGACATGGGTCTCGGCAAAGGGAATGACCGCGCCCGGTTCAAAGGTAACAATCGTCACGTGCATGTCGTGACGCAGGTCCAACGGGTCGACAAAACGCGTCGTCGCCCACTTGCCCTCCGTTCCCGGCATCGGAGCAGGAGCAACGTCCGCTTCATTGGCAAAGAAAGCCTCCGGCACATCGATGCCGTCAACGACCTCATAGGCCTTGCGGATCCACTGGAAACGGACAGGAGCGCTGCTTTCATTGCGAACAGCCCATTTGCTTGCCGGGGGAATGAAGGCAAAGCCGCCCGGCTGCATGACGTGCTTCGCGCCGTCGAGAACCACGCTCAATTCGCCTTCGAGCACGAACAACACGCCTTCGGCTCCCGGATCGAGCTCGGGCCGGTCGCTACCGCCGCCCGGCGCGACTTCCATGATGTATTGCGAAAATGTTTCCGCAAATCCCGAGAGCGGACGCGAAAGTACCCAAAGGCGGGTGTCTTCCCAGAACGGCAGATAGCTGGTGACGATGTCCATCATCACCCCTTTTGGAATCAGGGCATAGGCTTCGGTAAAGACCGCGCGATCGGTCAGGAGTTGCGTTTGCGCGGGTGCGCCCCCGTGGGGAGCAGAATAGGTTCGTCCAGCCATTGCCACTTCCTCTGCATCTCCCGCCTGAAGGCGGGCCTCAAAATCCAGATAACGCCTTCCTCAATAGCCAAACAAGGGACGATTCATACCCCTTAAAAAATTGAAAGTGCTTGCACGTTTAACGCGAGCTACGGCCGGTCAAGATTTGTTCAACGGCCAACGGATGTGAGCAGCCTCCTCGCACGCCTGAGTCGAACCTTGCTCATGGGCCAAGAATGTCAAAAATTGCACTCAGTCAATCCAAGGAGGATCGACCATGACAGGTGTCGAAAACGACGTCGTTTATACACGTGAAACTAATGTGCGCGCCGAAGAATTCCATTCGGTTCTGGCTTCGTCCGGGCTTGGCGACATCAGGCCAGTCGGCGATCTGGAGCGGCTGCAGCGCATGCTCGACAATGCCAACCTCGTTATTACCGCGCGGCTTCCCAATGAGGGCAACAGGCTGGTCGGCATTGCACGCGGTGCGACCGACTGTTCTTGGTTCTGTTACGTTTCCGAACTTGCGGTCATGCAGGGTCTGAAAGGCATGGGGATCGGTCGCGGCCTGCTTGCCCATGCGCGCGAGGTGCTGGGACCCGAGGTAGCGCTTGTCCTAGTCTCGGTACCGGATGCCGTGCCGTTTTATAAGGCAGCAAGAATGGAGCCCCTGCCCCATTGCTTCTGGTACCGCCGCGAACGTTAAATTTGCCTGCCCGCCTAACGCGCCTCCGTCTCGTCGGGCCGCCCGGTGAGCACGCGGTCGATCAGCCCCCACTCGACTGCCTGTTCCGCAGTCATGAATTTGTCGCGATCGAGGGTTTTCTCCACCTCTTCGTAGGTGCGCCCGCAATGTTTGGCGTAGAGGGTGATCATGCGATGCTTCACCTGCTGCATTTCCTCAGCATGGATAAGGATATCCGACGCCTGTCCCTAAAAACCACCGAGCGGCTGATGGACATGAAGGCTGGCATTCGGCAAGGCGACCCTGTGTCCCGGCTCACCACCCATGAGTAGAAAAGACCCCATCGATCGGGCCGTCCCCATGCACAATGTGTGCACGGGCGCCCGGATGAACTGCATGGTGTCGTACATCGCCAGCCCGCTGGTTATGACGCCGCCATAGGAGTTGATGTAGAGCGCGATAGGCTGCTTTGGGTTTTCGGCTTCGAGGAAAAGCAGTTGGGCGCAGATCGTTGCCGACATGGCATCGTTCACCTCGCCATTGAGGAAAACGATACGCTCGCGCAGCAAGCGTGAATAGATATCGAATGAGCGTTCTCCGCGAGAAGACTGTTCCACCACCATGGGGACGAGTTGCATCGTGTCGCGCATGCGCAACCTCCAGATTTCCGACTGTTGTAATAAGTGTTAGGCGGCGAGCATCATTGTTGGTGCGGCATCATTCGCTGCGGCCCGAACCATGGTCCGCCTGTGAACGACCGCAAAGATGGTACCGCCACGGCCGTTGGCGCGCACGCTGAACGTCACGACGCCCCGCTCGTGCGGCGGCTCGGCTTCCTCGATCAGTAATTCGAGTTGCGCGAGATGCGCTTCATGCAGCACTTCGAGGACGTTCTGATCGGGAAGCCATTGCCGGCGAAAGGCTTCGACGCTGATCGCCTTCCAGACCTTCTCCGGACGTTCGTCGAACTCGAAGGTGAACTCGAGTTGTGGTTCGGAAGGTGAGAGCGCTTCATTCACTGGTCCATCTCCTTCAGCAAGGCCGCCAGGTCGGCAGCGCGGTCGGGCCAATAGGTGCGATATTTGGCAAGCCAATTGACGAGGATCAAAAGGCCGTCGGGTTCAACCTCATACCGGATGAATCGCCCTTCGCGGCGCTCTTTCAGAAGTCGGGCCTCCCGCAACACGGCGAGATGCTGCGACACGGCAGGCTGCGTAATGCCGAAGCCCTGCCGCAACTCGGTCGCATTCTGCGGTGCGGCAGCGAGCCTTTCAAAGATGGCCCGGCGCGTGGGATCAGCAAGGGCTTTGAAAACGATCTGCTCCATCGTTTTAGATAAGCAAACACTTATCTCAATGTCAAGCGTGCCATTTCATTCGCGCTGAGCCCGTTCAGCACATGCCTCCCGCACGCAGCCACGCAACCAGCGATGGGCCGGGTCCGCATCAAGGCGCGGGTGCCAGAGCAATGAAACGGTGACCGCCGGAATGGGGATCGGAAGCGGAAAGCTGTGCATTCCAACGCGCAATGCCTCCGTGTGCCGTTCGGGTACCGTGGCGATCAGGTCGGAGCCACGAGCGAGGGCGAGCGCAGTCGCAAAGCCGCCAACAATCACCACGATGTCTCTTTCGAGACCGAGCGATCCCAGTTCCTCATCGATCGGCCCTTTGTCGAGCCCGCGCCGCGAGACGCTGACATGTCGGCCCTCCACATAGCGCACTGCTGTGACTTCGCCGTGGCAGAGCGGATGACTCCTACGCACCACGCCGATGAACCGGTCGCGGAACAGGGCTTGCACACGCAGTTCCGAACTCGTCGCCTTGCCGACGACGCCCGTCTCCATATCGACGCTGCCATCACGTAGCGGCCCGCTTTCCCAGTCGGCCTTCTGCACGAAACGCAGGCGCACGCCCGGCGCCTCTGTGCCGACGCGCGCGATGAGTTGGGGCCCGAATGTCTCGACAAAGCCGTCGCTGGTGCGGAGCGCGAATGTTCGCTCGAGCCGTTTGAGATCGAGTGTCGCCGCTGGACGCAGAACGGCCGTCGCCTCCTCGACCAGCGGACCAATCCGCTGGCGAAGTTCAAGCGCGCGGGGTGTCGGAACAAGACCGCGCCCAGCGCGAACGAGAAGCGGGTCGCCCGTCGTCTCGCGCAGGCGTGCCAGCGCCCGGCTCATCGCCGAGGGGCTGAGGTTGAGACGCTTGGCCGCGCGCGCGACGCTCCCCTCCGCCAGGAGCACGTCAAGCGTGAGAAGCAGGTTGAGATCCGGTGGCGTCATCCTGCGAACCTAAGACGTTCATGACATGGCGTCAAATGCACGAATGAAGTGCAAATGCTGCGTCTTCCGCCCTCTTTGTCGAATCGTTAAATTTGGGCCGTGCTACAGATAAAGGAGAACGTGGTGAACCCGATAGCGATTGCACGAGATAAGGCGGGCATTGAAACCTTGGGTGAATCGCCCTTCATCCGATGGGCGCTCGCCAGCCTTGCCCTTTCGATGCTGCTTTCCGCACTCGGCGTCAGCATTGCCAACGTCGCATTGCCGACGCTGGCACGAACATTCTCCGCACCCTTTCAGCACGTCCAATGGATCATCCTCGCCTATCTCCTTGCCGTAACGATTTTTATCGTCAGCGCGGGACGCCTGGGCGCCTTGTCGGCCATCGGCGCGTGCTCCTCGCCGGAATCCTGCTGTTCACCTTTGCCTCTGTCGTTTGCGCTGTGGCGCCTTCAATATCGACGCTGATTGCTGCGCGCGCGGTACAGGGCCTTGGAGCCGCAGTCTTGATGTCGCTCACCATCGCGCTTGTTGGCGAGACCGTTCCGAAAGCAAGGATCGGCAGCGCGATGGGCCTGCTGGGAACGATGTCGGCAATCGGCACGGCTCTCTGCCCCTCGCTCGGCGGCGTGTTGATCGCCGGCGCCACCTGGCGCGCGATCTTTCTCGTGATGGTGCCGCTCGGCATCGCCAACTTCATTCTCGCCTATCGCTGTATTTCGGATGAAAGCCGCAAAGACCGGCCGAACCAAACCGGTTTCGACCTGCCGGGCACGCTACTGCTGGCGTTCACCCTCGCCACCTATTCTCTGGCCATGACGATCGGACGCGGTCATTTCGACTGGCTCAACGCCAGCCTGCTCTTGCTTGCCTTCCTTGGTGGCGGCCTCTTCGTACTGGCGGAGAAAAAATCCGCGTCGCCCCTCGTCCGGCTGGCACTATTGTGGAACGCAGAATTAAGCGGCAGTCTCGCCATGAACGCGCTCGTCTCCACGGTGATGATGGCGACGCTGGTGGTCGGGCCGTTCTATCTCTCCAACGGGCTCGGGATCAGCGCGTCACTTGTCGGCGTTGTCATGTCGAGCGGGCCAATTATCTCGGCGCTAAGCGGCATCCCGGCCGGCCGCATGGTCGACCGTCTGGGCACTCCTGTAATGATTATTGTCGGCCTCATCTTGATGGCAGCCGGTTCCATTGCGCTGTGGTTGATACCGACAGCATTCGGCATTGCAGGATACATCACTGCCATCGCCATCCTCACGCCAGGCTACGCACTGTTCCAGGCGGCCAACAACACGGCGACGATGAAGGATGTTCCTCAGGATCGGCGCGGCGTGATTTCCGGCTTGCTGAGCCTTTCGCGCAATCTCGGTCTTATTACAGGCGCGTCCGTCATGGGCGCCATATTCACCCGCGCATCGGCCGCGACGGATATCACGATGGCGCCGGCCGCGGCGGTCACGACAGCCATGCAGGTCACGTTTGCGGTTGCGACAGCGCTTATAGCCGTGCCAATTGCCATCGCAACCGCAACGAGGACACCAGGCCCGCCGACATGCTAGCTATGTCGATCACATGTCGGGCGGCATCTTTTCGAATTTCGGCAGACCTGGGTCGACATGGTCCCAAGGAAGCGCGCGCATGGCATACGTCACCACCTGCGGGCTGTATCGGCCCGGATCGTCGAGACTTGCGGCGTGAATGGTGAACAGTTGCGGCATGACGGCAAAAGTCAAATAGACCGGCGATCCGCAGGTCGGGCAGAACGCATGGGACTTTACATTTTTGCTGTCGCCGGGAATAGCCCAAGTTTTGGCTTCACCGCTGAGCTTCGGATCCGCGCCGGCAAATGTCATATACGACCCATGTCCGGTGCCGCTCCGCCTCTGGCAGTCGCGGCACTGGCAGTCGTTCGAAAATACCGGTTCAGCCGCAATCTCATAGCGGACCGCACCGCAGGCGCAACCGCCGGTGTAAGGCTTGCTCATGTCTTCCTCCAAAGATGTGATTTGATTTGCAGATCGGGAACTTCAGTTCTCTTCGCTGGCGACAGTACCGATGCGCGGGACAACCTTCTTCCAGCCCTCGCTCATGCTCTTGAATGCCGTATCATTCTTCGGCGTGACGAAGCCGGAATGAACCAGGCGAAGCCGCGTGCCATTTTCGACCCGTGCAAGGATGAATGTAACGACCGTATCGAGACGTGAGCCGTAGCCAGCATTGCTTTCGTGCCCGCCTTTCCATGCGTAGGCGAGACGCTCGTTCGGCACCGCCTCCAGGACCTCGCAGTGAATGGTGCCGTCCCATTCGCCCGCCGGCGTGGTCTGGTAACTGAAGCGATTGCCCTTTACGGGCGAAAAGCCCTTCGCTTCCATCATCCAGCGGCCGATCAGCGCGCCGGTCGTCAGCGTCTTCCAAATCGTCTCCGGCGCATGGGGGAAGACTTCGTCGACGACAATGTCATGGGTATCCAACTTCGATGCGGCGTCGTTCATGGATCAATCTCCTTCAGGAGGCTACGGAGGGTGGCGAACCGTTCACGCCAAAAGACGCCGTAGTGGCTCATCCAATCGAAGATCGGCTCGAGCCCCTCAGGTTGGGCGCGGTAATAGACGTTGCGCCCTTCGGGACGTTCGGCGACGAGGCCGGCCTGTTTCAATGACTTCAAGTGCTGGGATATGGCGCCCTGCGTTACGCCGCTCCCCCGCGTCAGCTCGCCCACCGTAATCTCGTCGGATCGAACGATCCGCTCAAACACGGCGCGCCGGGTAGGATCGGCGAGCGTGCGCATGACGGTGGTGATAGCGGCGGATTCGATCATGCGGATAAATTAGTGATCGCTAATTCATTAGTCAATACTAATTTATTGCGACGAAGGCGAAACAGAATTTTGGCCACGGACATAATTGCGGGGCGAACAGCCCATGACCCGTTTGAAGGCCGTGCTGAATGCACTCTCGGATTCGTACCCAAGGGAGGGAGCGATGACGGAAATGGAATTGCCGGTATTCGCCAATTGGTCCCCTGCCAGCAACATGCGCCAGCGCGTCAGGTATTCCATCGGCGATACCCCCACCATTTCCTTGAATCTCAGGGCGAAAGTGGACCGTGACATGCGGGCGTGTTCGGCAAGCGCGGATAATGTCCAACGCCGCGCCGGATCGCCGTGCATGGCATTCATCGCCGCGCTCATCTGTTTGTCGGCAAGGGCAAAGAGCCATCCGGCGCCACGTTTATGGCCTTCTGCCAGATGCAGACGCAGCGCCTGAACCAGCATCATATGGGCGAGATGTTGCAGGATCAGAAACCCGCCTGCCCGCTGCTCGCTCAACTCCTGCATCATGCGCTCGACAGACCAGCGTAAGGCCGCGGCTTCCGATTGCCTGCGGATGTGGACAATGGGTGGCAGCATGCCAAGGAGGACGCCTGAATGGCCCTCCGCAAGCGCAAAGCGGCTGCTGATCATGAAGAAATCGCCACCACCCTTATAGGATACGATGCCGCCATCGCGCGCACTGGAAAAGACTGTAGGGGCGTCAACAGGTTCCGTCTCCATATCGCTGGCAAGTCGGAAGGGTCGACCGCTCGGCAAGAGAAAACAATCCCCTTCGCTGAGGCGCACAACATCAACAACGCCTTCCACGGCGAGCAAGCATTCGCCCGAAACGACAGCTCCCGTTTTGATGCCTTTCTGCTGATCCTCAAACTGAATCGACCATTTGCCGCCTGCCGTAAACCCGGCCGACATGTAATTGCGTGGTTTCAGAAGCGATAGAACATCGGATAGTGGGTCCATGAAATCACACCGGACGATCGCGAAGATAATACGGACATTACAGCATAGATCGTACGCCAGCAACCACCTATGACTGGGTGTATGCAGGCCCTCGCGTCGGCTTTGCTCCAGTCACAAGGAGAGTTGCAATGCGCGTATTCGTCACTGGCGCCACAGGCTTCGTCGGCTCTGCGGTTATCCAGGAATTGCTTGGCGCCGGACACCGCGTCGTCGGGCTTGCCCGGTCGGATGCTGCCGCCGCGACGCTTGCGGCAGCTGGCGTTGGAGTTAAGCGCGGCAGCCTTGAAGATCTCGAAAGCCTGCGCAGCGGAGCGGCCTCTGCCGACGGTGTCGTCCATACCGGCTTCATTCACGACTTCTCGAAGTTCAAGGAAAACTGCGAAACCGACCGGCGCGCCATCGAGGCAATGGGCGAAGTACTCGCGGGGACTGACCGTCCCTTGATCATTACCTCGGGAACCGCACTTGTCGCTTCATCAGGCGTTGCCACGGAATACGACGGGCCGCAATCAGGCATAAATGCCGCGCCGCGTGTTGCGTCCGAACAAGCAGCAGCCACGGTGCTTGAGCGCGGCGTGCGCGTATCTGTCATGCGTCTGTCACCCTCCGTACATGGCGATGGCGACCACGGATTCGTTCCGATGCTGATCAGCATGGCGCGTGAGAAGGGCATTTCAGCCTATATTGGCGAAGGGCTTAACCGCTGGCCGGCGGTCCACCGCTTCGATGCAGCGCTGCTCTATCGCCTCGCGATCGAACAGGCCGTCGCTGGCGCGCGCTACCACGCCAGTGACGAAAACGGCGTGCCCTTCAAGGACATTGCGGAGGTGATCGGCCGCCGCCTGAACTTGCCCGTTGTCAGCTTGGGACATGAGGAAGCCGCCGAGCACTTCGGCTGGTTCACCCATTTTGCTGCTATCGACAATCCGACTTCAAGTGCACAAACGCGCAAGGCGCTCGGTTGGCAGCCGAAAGAACCAGGACTTCTAGCGGACCTTGATCAACCAAGCTATTTCGCGACGTGACAGCCCGCTCGCCTATTCCCACTCGATCGTGCCGGGCGGCTTTGAAGTGACGTCATAGACGACGCGGTTGATGCCCTTGACTTCATTGATGATCCGGGTCGCGGCCTGGCCGAGGAAGCTCATGTCATAGTGGTAGAAATCCGCCGTCATACCATCAACGGAGGTCACCGCGCGCAGCGCGCAGACGAACTCGTAGGTGCGGCCGTCGCCCATGACACCAACTGTCTGGACCGGCAGCAGGACGGCAAATGCCTGCCAGATGACATCGTAGAGACCGGCTTTGCGGATTTCGTCGAGGTAAACGGCGTCGGCCTCGCGCAGGATTTCAAGCTTCTCCCGTGTGATACCGCCGGGGCAGCGGATAGCGAGGCCAGGACCCGGAAACGGGTGGCGGCCGATGAAATGATCCGGCAGGCCGAGTTCCTTGCCGAGCACGCGCACCTCATCCTTGAAAAGCTCGCGCAGCGGCTCCACAAGCTTCATGTTCATGCGCTCCGGCAGACCGCCGACATTGTGGTGCGACTTGATCGTCACAGAAGGTCCCCCTGTGAAGGAGACGCTTTCGATGACGTCTGGATAGAGAGTACCCTGCGCCAGGAAATCGGCACCGCCCAGCTTTTTGGCTTCTTCCTCAAAGACTTCGATGAAAAGCCTGCCAATCGTCTTGCGCTTCTTCTCGGGATCCGCCTCGCCTTCGAGCGCGCTGATGAAGCGGTCCGCGGCATCGACGAGGATAAGCGGCAGATTGTAATGCTCGCGGAACATCTGGACGACATCCGCAGCCTCGTTCTTGCGCATCAGACCATGGTCGACAAGGATGCAGGTCAGCTGATCGCCAACGGCTTCGTGGATCAGAAGTGCGGCAACCGAAGAATCGACGCCGCCCGAAAGCGCACAGATCACCTTCTTGTCACCGATCTGTTTGCGGATGGCGTTGACGGCCTGCTCGCGATAGGCGGACATCGTCCAGTCGCCCTTGATGCCAGCAATGCGATGGACGAAATTTTGCAATAGCTTGGCGCCATCCGGCGTATGTACCACTTCCGGATGGAACTGCACGGCATAGTATTTGCGCGCCTCGTCGGCAATCGCCGCAAACGGCGCACCGGTCGACGTGCCTACAACCTTGAACCCTTCGGGAATTTCGACGACGCGGTCGCCATGGCTCATCCAAACCTGGTGACGCGTGCCCTTGGCCCAGACGCCCTCGAAGAGCGCGCATTCCTCCTGAATGTCGAGAAAGGCGCGGCCAAATTCGCGATGATGACCACCCTCGACCTTCCCGCCGAGCTGGGCGCACATCGTCTGCTCGCCGTAGCAGATGCCGAGAACTGGAATGTTCGTGTCGAAGACGTCCTGCGGCGCGCGCGGACTGCCGAGATCAACCGTCGAATGCGGACTGCCGGAAAGGATAACCGCCTTCGGGCGAATGCGATGGAATGCCTCGCTGGCGGATTGGAAGGGAACGATCTCGGAATAGACGCCTGCCTCGCGCACGCGGCGGGCGATCAGCTGTGTAACCTGGCTGCCGAAATCGACGATGAGGACTGTATCAGGGTGTACGGGAGTGTTCATGGCGGGCCTTTAAAGCAAATGTCGAGTCGGTGCAATGGGTTACCACGCCGCACTGAAAAAGTGATTCCGGTTGTTGAAAGAATGGGTGAAGCGCTTGCGATTCTGATTCAAGTGGGGTCGCTCAATCCTTACCTGATCGAGCGCTCGAGCGTGGCCACCGGCCTCTCAAATTGTGATGCGCTTGTCTTCCAATGCCGCGCCCATGGCCTCGACCGCAAGCGCCAGCTTCTCGTCAATGACGTGGAGATATTCCTTCCAGTCGTTGACGTGACGAAGTTCCTCCTTGCCATCCGAAATGCCGCGAAGGCCAATGAGAGGCAGTTCGAAGCGTTGACAGGCGCGCAGCACGGCAAAGGTCTCCATATCGACCATGTCGGCATGGACGGCGTCGTAGGCCTTGCCCGAAACAATATTGGCGCCCGTCGACAATGATGCTTCCTTGATCTCCGGAATGCGATGGGGCAGCGGAACGACGACGGGCAGGTCGAGGAAAGGCGTGGCGCCCTTCTTGAAGCCAAGGGCCGAGGCGTCCATGTCGCGATAGTTGACACTTGTGACCTGATAGATCTCGGCCTGTTCGAGCGTGCGCGAACCCGCCGAACCGAGCGATACGACAAGATCGGGAAGCGAACGGTTTGCCGCGAGACTTGCTAGCGTTGCGGCGACACTCACAGCGGCCTCCACAGGACCGACGCCCGTGATCAGCGGCGTAAAGAGCCGCTGTAGGTGCGGCCCATATTCCGCATCGACGGCCATAACGAAGACAACCTTTTTTCCGGCGATCGGCGTCAGATAGGCGAACATGTCATCCTGTTGCATTGAGCATCCACAATGATGCGTTGAGAAGTGTCGCAAAAGCTACCCACACGAGATAGGGCAGGAAAAGAAGTGCCGAGGACCGGTCAGGCTCCCATGTCACTTTTATGAAACCAATGATGGCGACGAGCAACAGGGCAATTACGATCAGTGCCAGTCCCATTTGCTGGAGGCCGAAAAAAGTCGGCGACCAAAGGAAATTCAGGACAAGCTGCGCCCACCAGAATTGCTGCGGCTTTGTCAGGCCATAATCCCAGACCCGCCAGCCGGCAATGGCGATCAGGATGTAAAGGATGGTCCAGACCGGGGCGAATATCCAATTTGGGGGATTGAAAGACGGCTTGGCCAGCCCCGCATACCATTCCCCTGGAAGGGTGATGTAACCTATGGCGAGCCCACCGCCGATAACCAACACGAGAAACATTAGAAGCGCCATGGAACGGGACATGCTCGAACCTTCTGCTAGTGGACGTGCCTCGGCGCTTTTGTAACGTTATTTTTCCCGCCTGAGAACAGAAATGAAGAAGCCGTCCGTCGAGGTTGCAAGCGGCGAAAGAATTGTTGTGCCTTGCTTGAAGAGCGGAGACAGATCGGAGGTGCCGGTGACGGCGCGATTCCACAGGGACTGCGTATCGACACGCTTGTAAGCATCGTTGCCGGCAAGGAAGACATCGACCTGATTGCCATTTTCCGGAGCAAACAAGGAACAGGTAATATAGACGAGCCGCCCCCCCGGTTTGACATAAGCCTTGGCGGCATCAAGCACTTCACGCTGCTCGACCTCGCGCCGTTCCATCTGCTGGTCGCTGAGGCGCCACTTCGCATCCGGCCTGCGCCGCCACGTGCCCGAACCGGTGCACGGCGCGTCGACAAGCACCAGATCCATCTGGCCCTCGAGGACAGCAAGATCTTCGACATTGGCATGGGCCTGTGCATTGCGCACGCCTGCCCGCTTCAGCCGGTCGAAGATCGGCGCGAGCCTGGCCCGCTCCGCATCATAGGCATGGATCTGGCCCTTGTTGCCCATCTCGGCGGCGAGCGCCAAGGTCTTGCCGCCGGCTCCAGCGCAATAATCGAGCACCTGCTCGCCCGACTTTGCGTCGCTCAGCTTGGCCGCGATCTGCGAGCCCAAATCCTGCACCTCGAATAGCCCGCGCTGGAAGGCAGGCTCCGTCTGAACATTGGGGTGGCGTCCCATGGCACGCAAGGGTGGAATGCGCACGGCCGTTTCCAGCAGGGGTGCAGGGGCAGCACCTGCCCGAGCCAATTCTTTGAGCACCTTGTCACGGTCGGCTTTCAGCGTGTTCACGCGCAGATCGACCGGCGGGCGATCGCTGAGCGCAGCCGCCTCCCCGACCCATGTGTCGCCGAAAATCGCCTCGAAATGCGGCACGCACCACTCCGGGACATCGGCGCGGACGTTGTCGGGTGCGGAAGCCATGTCGCGTGCTTCCCAGATTGAAAGGCGCTCCGCTTCAAGCGGCGCTGGAGCAAACTTGTCGCCGGCAAGCGCCGAATTGATGTCGTCGATATCGAGTTCAGCATCGGAAAGCAGTACACCAAAGGCAATGTGGCGAGCGGCATCACTATCCATGCGCCAAGCCAGCGACAGCTTACGCCGCAGGGCATCATAGACGATATTGCCGATGACCGCGCGGTCGCCGGCACCAGCGAAGCGGTGCGAAAGGCCCCAATCCTTCAGGGCATCGGAAGCCGGCCGCTTGCGGTTCTCGATATCATCCAAAACTTCGATTGCCGCCTGCAGGCGTCCACCAAGTCGCATGTGCATTCCTTTTCTCGTTGCACCTGTCGCATACATGGCCACGGCAATAAAGAAAAGCCGGAGCGTATAGCCCCGGCTCGTATGTTCAGACCGGTGGAACGGCTACTATTCGGCCGCTTCGGACTTTTCTTCCTGCGAGATCGCGCTTGCCTCGTAGCCGTGCGCTTCCTTCAACGCAGCGCGGACGCCAGCCTCGTAGTCCGGATGCACGCGCTTAAAATGCGCCAGCTGACGCTCGACGATCGCGCCCGGAACGCCATCCATCGCTGCGGCGATGTTGGAGAAAAGGCGTGATTTCTGCCCGGCGTCGAACAGGTTGAACAATGCCGTCACCTGGCCATAATCGTCGTTGCCGATGCGATGATTGTAGCGGTCGGCTGCGCCCGACAGCGGCAGCGGCGGCTCTTTTGCAGAAGGCTGCTCGACCGCACCCGAGAAGCTGTTCGGCTCGTAGTAGGCATCGACATTGCCGGTCTTCTGGCCAAAGAAATTCATCTGCCCATCCTTGTGGTAGTGATGGACCGGGCACTTCGGAGCATTGACCGGCAATGCCTCATAATGCGTGCCCAAGCGGTAGCGATGAGCATCCGCATAGGAGAAGACGCGTGCCTGCAGCATCTTGTCGGGCGAATGACCGATGCCGGGCACGATATTCGATGGCGAGAATGCTGCCTGTTCGATCTCGGCAAAATAATTGTCGGCGTTGCGGTTGAGTTCCATGACGCCGATCTCGATGGGCGGGAACTCGCCGTGCGGCCAGACCTTGGTCAGGTCGAACGGGTTGTATGAGGTCTTCTCGGCTTGCGCTTCGGTCATGACCTGGACCTGCACGGTCCATTTCGGGAACTGGCCGCGTTCAATGCCGCCGAACAACTCTTCCTGATAGGATTCGCGCGTCTTGCCGATGAGGTTTTCAGCTTCCGCATTGGTGTAGAACTTGTGGCCCTGCTGGGTTTTGAAGTGGAACTTCACCCAGAATCGTTCGCCCTGATCATTCCAGAACGAGTAGGTGTGAGAACCATACCCGTTCATGTACATCGGTGCGACGGGCAAGCCGCGATCCGACATGAGGATCGTCACCTGATGCAGGCTTTCAGGCGAAAGCGACCAGAAGTCCCACATGGCGGTCGTCGAGCGCATGTTCGTGCGCGGATGACGCTTCTGCGTATGAATGAAGTCGGGGAACTTCAGCGGGTCGCGGACGAAAAACACCGGCGTGTTGTTGCCGACGAGGTCCCAGTTGCCCTCATTGGTGTAGAATTTGATGGCAAAGCCGCGAACGTCGCGCTCTGCATCGGCTGCGCCGAGTTCACCGGCAACGGTTGAGAAACGCAGAAGCATTGGGGTTTCCGCGCCAGGCTGCAGCGCCTTTGCCTTGGTGTAACGGGAAATGTCGCCCGTGATCTTCAGCGTCCCGAACGCACCCCAGCCCTTGGCGTGTACGACGCGCTCGGGGATGCGTTCGCGGTTCTGATGCGAAAGCTTTTCAAGAAGCTGGTAATCCTGCATCAGTACGGGGCCGCGTTCGCCTGCCGTTATACTGTTCTGGTTGTCGGAAACCGGCGCACCGGCAGTTGTTGTCAATGTCGGACGATCAGCCATTGCCCTCTCCCTAAAAACTTCAAGTTGAAAAAAGAATCCCACGGAGCGGAGTTCGCCGCATCCGCGCGTACCATAGAACCTTTCTAATTATAGTTTCCAATTGTATTTAGAATAATTATTGATAGGATTTGCCTATCATGTTTTCCGTCCGGCAGATGCGTTATTTCGAAATTCTCGCGACCACCCTGCACTTCCGCAAGGCGGCGGAAATGGCTCGCATTTCACAACCCGCACTCTCAGCGCAGATCGCGGAAATGGAAATGCGTCTCGGGGCTTCCCTGTTCGAGCGGACCCGCAGGTCAGTGGTTTTGACCGATATGGGCAAGCGCCTTCTGCCGCGCATTCGTACCATTCTTGATGAGATCCGCTCGCTTGAAGAACTCGCGGCGCAAAAGCGCGGCATCCTCAAAGGCCAACTGCGGCTCGGCATCATTCCAACGATCGCGCCCTATCTGTTGCCGCTCCTCGTCCCGGCACTGCACGAAGCCTATCCGGACCTTGAGATCGAACTGCGCGAGGCGGTTACCTCCAAGCTCATCGAGGATTTGCGGCTTGGAGATCTTGACGCACTGATTGCCGCGGTGCCGATCGATACTGAGGGCACCATCACCCGGCCACTTTTTCGCGATCGCTTTCTCGTTGCGACGTCGACCAACGATATCGACGTCCTGACGTCACCCATGACCCAGCAAGATGTGGCCGTCGAGCGCCTGCTCCTGCTTGAGGAAGGACATTGCCTGCGCGATCAGGCGCTTGCGGTGTGCACCAACGTCAAGCGGCGGCAATTGGTCAATTACGGAGCGACCAGCATGGCGACGCTGTTGCAGATGGTCAGCCATGGCATGGGGCTGACGCTGATCCCCGAAATCGCCGTCCGCACCGAGGCGACACGTAACAATGTGCGGATTGTGGCTTTCGCCGATCCCGAACCTTCGCGTGAGATCGGGCTCATCTGGCGCAAGCAGAGCGAGCGACGTGACGATTTTGAAGCGCTGGCCGTAACGATCGTTGAATGCAGTAAGGAACTCGCAATCTCGGCGGATGAACTCAACGCCTTTGCTGCTTAAGCAACAGGCGGCAGTGCGAGATGCACCGCGAGCAAGATCCAGAGGGCTCCATTCAAGATAAATCCTACCACAAAGAGCGGTTGGCGCAGGCGCAGCCGATTGGATGTGATGTGCACGATCGTATGGGCGACGCGAGCGGCGACGAAGAGCCAGGCGAGAATCAAGGCAAATATGTTGGCGCCATTGACCACGTATAGCGACAGGCAGACGACGTAGAAGAGGACCGGCAATTCGTAGAGATTGATCAGATTGCGGATCGCCGTAACACTGGCTTCGGGCTCGTTTAGCGGCAGCCTGAAGTCTGAAGGCCTGGCCTGACCGCTGCTCACGGCCTCGCGCCGCCGCAGGAATACCACTGCATAGACGCAGCAGATCAGAAACGTCAGCGCGATCATCGGCCAGAAAATTGCGGTCTGTGACATTCATGCCCTCCTACGGTGCATACGTTCTATTCAAGCTTACGGATCAAGCGCAAGCCCGCAATATCCTTCATATGCGTGGAAAGATGATCGATAAAGGCGCCGACCTTGCGTGGGACGAAGCGCGATGTTGCATAGACAGCGTGGATGTCGAGGGGCGCGTAGGCATAGTCGGGAAGAACCCGGATCAACCTGCCCGCATCGAGAAGAGGCTGGACAAGCGGCACTTGGGCGCCTCCAATGCCGAGGCCGGCACAAAGTGCCTCGTTGAGCACAAAGGCATTATTGGCGAGGAAGGTCGAGCGAACTGGCACCATGATTGGCCCGTTCGGTCCGGTCAGCGGGACCGCCTCGCCCTGCGGCGCCCAGACAAAGCGAACATGTCGATGCTGGAGAAGGTCATCTGGAGCTTGCGGCGCGCCGCAGTCGGCAAGATAGCCGGGCGAAGCCACAAGGATGCGCTCGAAGGTGGCAAGTTTGCGCGCGATCAGCCCGGAGGATTTCAGGTCGCCAAGGCGAATGGCAATATCGACACCCTCGGCAATGACATCGGCGATTCGGTCATCCAGGACGAGTTCAGTGACGAGTTCGGGATGCAGGCGCTGGAACTCGATAACGGCTGGGGTAAGGTGCATCTGGCCAAAGCCAACCGGACCATGCAGTCGCAGACTGCCGCGCAGCCCGCTTGCGGTTGCGCCCGCACTCTCCTCCGCTTCCTCGACCGACTGAAGGATCGCGCGCGCCTGTCGATAGTAGGCCTCGCCGGCTTCGGTCAAAGCGAGTCTTCGCGTTGATCGATGAAGCAACCGCGCGTTCAGGTGTCGCTCCAGTGTCGCAACCTGCTGGCTTACGGCCGGCTGAGTGAGACCAAGTTCTCGCGCCGCCGCAGACAGGGTGCCGCGCTCGGCGACCCGAACAAATGTCTTCATCGCCGCAAAGCGGTCCATGGCTTGCCTCAAAGTCCTACTTATAAATAATATCAATAATTCCGACCTACATAAATGGAAATAGATAAATTAAATCTGCCTCCTATGCGGTTCAAGGAGGCGGCAGATATGGCATTGAAATGGAAAAAGGCGGTTGTCGTTGGCGCAAACGGAATCATTGGTGGCAATCTCATCGCGCATCTTGTTGAACTTGGTGACTGGGACATTGTGGGGCTTTCGCGGCGCGGCGGCGTAGCGCAAGGCAAAGTCAGCCACATCGCCGTCGATCTGCTCGACATTGACGACACAAGGCAAAAACTCACCCATCTGACCGATGCGACGCATATTTTCTACGCAGCTTACCAGGACCGGTCGACATGGGCCGAACTTGTTCCACCGAACCTTGCCATGCTGGTGAATGTGGTCAATGCCATCGAACCGGTGGCGCAACGTCTCGAGCACATCAGCCTGATGCAGGGCTACAAGGTCTACGGTGCCCATCTTGGCCCGTTCAAGACGCCAGCGCGCGAGACGGATGCCAATCACATGCCGCCCGAATTCAACATCGATCAGCAGGATTTCCTTGAGGCCTCGCAGAAGGGCAAAAGCTGGACCTGGTCGGCGCTTCGCCCATCCGTCGTTATCGGCTTCGCGCTGCGCAACCCGATGAATCTTGCGTCGGTTATCGCCGTTTATGCGTCGATGTCCAAGGAGTTGCGGATTCCCCTGCGCTTCCCGGGCAAGCCCGGCGCCTATGACAGTCTCATCGAAATGACCGACGCCGACCTTCTGGCGCGGGCGACCGTCTTCATCGCGACAAATCCGCAATGCGGCAATCAGGCTTTCAACATCAACAATGGCGACCTTTTCCGCTGGAGCGAGATGTGGCCGAAAATAGCCAGGTTCTTCGATCTCGAAGTCGCGCCACCGCTTCCCATGTCGCTCGACGTCGTGATGGCAAACAAGGAAGAACTCTGGAAAAAGATGATCGACAAGAACAACCTTGCTGACACGCCCTACAAGGATGTGTCGTCGTGGGGTTTCGGCGACGCCGTCTTTGGCTGGAACTATGACTTCTTTGCCGACGGGACGAAATTGCGGCGTGCCGGCTTCCATGAATTTGTCGATACGGAGGAAATGTTCATGCGCGTGTTCCGTGATCTTCGCGAGCGAAGGATTATTCCATGAAGCCAAGCCAGGTCAGGCGGCTTCAATGTCGGTCTGCGTAAAGTCGTTGCCTTTGTAAAAGCATCGGTACACCATAATGGCGCGCGCAAGCATAGGCGAAACAATCTCCGAAATTGAGATCGGCTGGATGACGATTCTTGCCGAAGCGGTCGAAGGCTTCGATTGCAAGGAAAGCAGCTTGCGGAGGGATTTGTACCAGTTCGATTTCCATCAAAGCCAGAAAGTCGAGGACCGCGGCTGTCGCAGCAGGGAGTGGAATCCCGAGAATCCGCGCTACATTGATCCATCCAGCGCATGTTGCAAGGCCCGGCGCACAGCCTCGGTCTTTGATTGCCACCTGGTAGCGACGGGCAAGCTCCTCATAATCCTTGATATAAACCGGCATTATATCCTCCCGAGGATATCATGAATATAGAACAGTAAATATACCGCCAAATCGCAACGGATTTTGTCGCCTAGTGAGTAAACGGTTCCCCCTTGCGGCGAGGAATGTCGTAATTGAGGAAAAATTCATCAAGCTGCGGCGGCGGCACGCGCGTCCCCGCAAGCATCGCGTGGGCCTGGCCGCGATGATGGATCTGGTGAACGAACAGATGTGACAGCACCAGATGGATCGGCTCCTGCGAGGTGTCTCCCGCACGCCACGTGATCGAAATGATGCGGTCGAGGTCTTCTGGGGTCATGCCATCGCAAAATTCGATCAGGCTTATGTCGAATTCCTCCTGGGCGCGCTTGAGATCACGCGCCTTCGGGAACGGCAAATCCCCTTCAAGCCCCACATTCTGCCTGCCCTTGCCGATCATATCGGCCATGTAGATGTGGTCGACGATCAGGTTGTGATTCAAGGTGAGTTGGATAGAAGGAAAGAAGCTGGTGCGCTCCCGCGCAAATTCTTCATCCGTCAATTCTGCGCAAGCGGTAAGCAAGCGATGATTGGACCATGCGCTATTGCGCGCCATGGCCGAGAAGTGGTCGCGGAGGGCGCTGTCGGACATCGCCTTCCGCTCAGCTATCAGTTCCCGCCCGGATAGTTCGGGCTTTCGCGTGTGATTGTAACATCATGGGTATGGCTTTCGCGCAGACCAGCATTGGTGATGCGAACGAATGTAGCCTTTTCGCGGAATTCTTCCAAGTTCTTGGCACCCACATAACCCATGGATGCACGCAGGCCTCCTGCCAATTGGTGCAGGACACCTGCAACGGGACCCTTGTAGGCGACCTGTCCTTCGATGCCTTCGGGCACCAGCTTGAGCTCATCGCGCACTTCTGCCTGGAAGTAGCGATCGGCCGAACCGCGGGCCATTGCGCCAACAGAGCCCATGCCGCGATAGGCCTTGAAGGAGCGCCCCTGGTAGAGATAGACCTCGCCAGGGCTCTCTTCCGTCCCGGCCAGAGCTGACCCGGCCATGGCTGCCGCTGCGCCAGCGGCCAACGCCTTGGCGAAATCACCGGAATATTTGATGCCGCCGTCGGCGATGACCGGAACGCCCGCCTTGTGCGCGGCCTCGACGGCCGACATGATGGCCGAAAGCTGCGGCACGCCGACGCCAGCAACGATGCGGGTGGTGCAGATCGAGCCCGGTCCGATGCCGACCTTGACCGCATCGGCGCCTGCATCGATCAGAGCTTGCGTTCCCGCTGCGGTCGCCACGTTGCCAGCGATGATGCGCACCGCATTCGACATTTTCTTGGCACGGGTGACTGCATCGAGTACCCGCTGCGAATGCCCGTGCGCCGTATCGATGACGAGGACGTCCACGCCGGCGGCGATCAGCCGTTCGGCCCGTTCAAAGCCATCCTCGCCTACGCTCGACGCTGCTGCAACGCGAAGGCGGCCTTGGGCATCCTTTGCCGCGTTCGGATTGAGCTGCGACTTTTCGATATCCTTGACCGTTACCAGTCCGACGCAATGTCCGCGATCGTCCACCACCAGCAGTTTTTCGATGCGGTGCTGGTGCAATAGCCGCTTTGCCTCGTCCTGCTGAACGTTTTCACGCACGGTGATGAGGTTGTCGCGGGTCATAAGTTCGTGGATCTTTTGCGCCGGGTTCGACGCAAAGCGCACATCGCGATTGGTAAGAATGCCAACGAGGCGACCGGGCTTGCGGCTGCCGTCGCCCGCACTCTCCACGACCGGAATCCCGGAAATGCCGTGAGATCGCATGAGCGCCTGGGCGTCGGCAAGCGTGGCATCGGGGCCGATCGTAACAGGATTGACCACCATGCCCGATTCGAACTTCTTGACCTGGCGAACTTCTTCCGCCTGCAGTTCCGGCGACAGGTTGCGATGGATGACACCCATGCCGCCCGCCTGAGCCATGGCGATGGCGAGCCGCGACTCGGTTACCGTGTCCATGGCAGCAGAAAGCAACGGAAGGTTTAGCTCGATATCCGGCGCGATACGCGTGCGAATGTCGGTCTGACCGGGCATGACTTCCGAATGACCGGGTTGCAGCAGGACATCGTCAAATGTCAGTGCCAATGCGCCTGTTGCGGATTCAACGATTTTTGCCATGGACCAATTCCTTGCGGTAAAAGACTAAAGGGCGCACCACGATGATGGAGCGCCAATCAAGTTCAGTTCAGATGAATTGGCACGGGCTGGTAACACGGATATGTCCGTTTGAAAAGGCTCAAACGCAATTCCAATACGATCAACTTATCGCCATCGGATCTACAGGTGGTCCATCGTGGCGCTGCGGGCGCACGATATTGAGGCAAATCCACGCCGCCGGGCGCAATGCCCGGCCGGCGGTCCA